>JAAYKA010000096.1 GCA_012522635.1 Candidatus Cloacimonadota bacterium | reverse complement strand
GTGCATAGACAACCCGATTTGCATCCGAAAACACAAATTAATGGACAGAAATATAAGCTATCTATCTGATAAACATACTGCTACAACTACAATTCCCCACTTTTTTGGGGGAATGCCTTAAAAAAGCTTCCATCAGCTGTTTTGACTTTTGCCGGGCTCCGCATTTCCAAATCTCAAATTCTCCAAATTCACAAATTCACCAGTCTTCACCCCGGGAAGGCGAGGTGGTTCACGCCGATTCCGCAAAAGTGTTCACGCAGATTACGCTGATTCCGCAGATTTTTTTGATAAGTAACAAAGTGACAAGGTGACAGAGTGACAACGTGGCCAGCGGACGGTGATGGGTTTGAAAACAAGAAAATGGTCTGGATACCTCACGTCCGTTCGGGATGACAAATGTCTCTTGGTTTGTTTACTAAAGAGCCAGGCTGGGGGATGGTGATGGGTTTGAAAACAAGAACAATCTGGATACAGTCAATATGCAAGCCAAAGACGCTTTGGTTTGAGTTTGGGATGTGTTTGGATTGTGTTCAGGTTGCAAACAGGCGTTTAAGGTTTTAATGATTCTCCAAATTCACCAATTAACCTGTCTTCACCCCCGGGTGGCGAGGTGGTTCACGCCGATTCCGCAGAGGGGTTCACGCAGATTACGCCGATTCCGCAGATTTTTTGAATAGATTAGGGATACACAGGATGGGGATGATGAAAAGGGGATTTTTAATGGGTAACAAAGTGACAAAGAGACTGGGTTATTCAGAAAACGTTCTCATCCGTTCAATCCGTGAAATCCGTTATATCCGTATGAAATTAATCTGCTGAATCCGCGTTTTTTCAGCGCCAATCTGCGAGAACCCTAAACCTTTTCTGGCCTGGATTTCTCGCGCGGGTCGAAGTGACGAATGTGGCAGGCTTTCAGTTTTGCCGGGCAAAGGCAATCTGGCGGATGGCTTCGTAGAGGACAATGGAGACGGCGTTTGAGAGGTTAAGAGAGCGGATATTTGGGTTTTGGGGGATGGTGATTGTCTGGCTGGGGTGGCTGTCCAAAACGCTTTCTGGCAGGCCACGGGATTCGGGACCGAAAACGAGGTGGTCGCCGGCTTGGAAATCAGCGTCCAGATAGCTGCGGCTGGCTTTGGTGCTGCAATACCAAATCTTTTGGGGTGGGCAGGATTCCAAAGCTTCCTCCAAACTATGGTGCATTTTGAGCTGGAGGTGTTCCCAATAGTCCAGTCCGGCGCGTTTTAGGGCTTTGTCGGTAAAAAGAAAACGGCAGGGTTGAACGATGTGAAGAACGCTATTTGTGCCCACACAGAGGCGCCCGATGTTGCCTGTATTTGCCGGGATTTCCGGTTCAAAAAGCACCACATGGAGTTGGGAATCCGGCAGAATCATAATCCGGGGAGGCTTTTGATTTGGTCTTGCCAAATACGCAGCCAAAGTTCAAGCTGGGGAAGGATTTCCTGCTTGTCCAGCCTGCTGTTCAGGCAGTAGGTCACCCAGGGCAAGCGGGCAAAATTTCCTGAAACCGGGGTGCGCCCGTTCGTGGGCATCATTCCCAGTTTGAACATCACATGCTGTTGGGCCTGAGGCGTGATGAGGTGTTCCAAAAGCTTGATGCCCATCTCGCGATTTTGGGAACCTGTGCAAAGGGCTCCATATTCGGTGTGGCAAAAACTGCCTTCCTGGGGTTGAGACGCCCGAATATGGCTTTCGGTGGGGAAAAAATCCGCAATCCAAGCCGGAGTGGAACCATAACCCAGGATGAGACCGCATTTGCCCTGTCGGAGCTCGCTGAGAGCTTCATCGTGGTCAAGGCAAATCTGGCAAACATTTTTGCGCAGGCTTTGCCAAAACTGTTCATAGCCGCTTTCGCCGAAAAGGGCAAGGCTCCAGAAAATCGAGCTTCGACCCAAGCCGGAAAAAGCCGGGTCGTAGAGCGCCAATTGTTGATGGAAGCGGGAATCCTGCAGCTCGCCAAAAGAGCGGGGAGGCTCTGGAAAACGCTTGGAATCATAGATGAAAGCCAGGTTTGCGGTTGCGTAGGGGATGAGCCGCTGTCCGGGGTCCTTGGGAATCTCGTAATTGATTTCGGCGAGCGAAATCCGGGGCAGAGCCTCAAATGGAATCAGCAAGCTATCCGCCAAAGCAAAGGCGCTGTCCAAACCCAGAACCACATCCGCGTTGGCGACATCATCATCCACGCGCAGGGAATCCAAAAGCTGGGGCAAAGTGTCGAAAACGATGAGGTTCAGGGCGCAGTTATGGGTTTCGGCAAAGTCCTGCAAGACAGCGGTTTCAAACCCGGAATCCCGGATATGGCGCAGGGCAAAAACGGTGAGCCGCGAAGTTGGAGCAGGCTTCTCCGGCGGAGCTTCAGCTTTCTTTTGACAGCCCAAAATGCCCAAAAAACTCAAGAAAAAAACTGAGGCCCAGAACAGCGCCACAGTTTTGTGTTTACAGCGAAAAAGATGGGTTTTCACATCCTGCCCAACAAGATGAACGCCACCACGAAATCCAGAACCAAAACCCAGGTGGCACTATAAACAACGGTTTGCGTGGTGCTGCGTCCCACACCTTCGGCGCCACCGGTTGTGCGATCGCCAAAATAACAAGCCAGTGTGGTGATAAAAAACCCGAACACGGTGGCTTTGACGAGGCCGCTGAGCAAATCGAAGGGTTCAAAATAGGCACGCATATTGTGGAAAAAAGTGTGGTGATGAATGCCGTTGCGCAGCCAGTTGAAATACCAGGCACTGCCAATGCCAATCACGTTTGCGACGATAGTCAGCGCTGGAAATGCCAAAACCCCAGCCGCCACGCGAGGCAGGTAGAGAAATTCATGGGGGTCCACGCTCATGCTTTGCAGGGCGTCCAATTGCTCGCTAACCCGCATGGAGCCAATTTCGGCGGCAATGGCGGCGCCGATTTTGCCGGTGAGCACCAAGGCTGTGAGCACAGGCGCCAGTTCTATCATGGTGGATTTTCCGATGAGGACGCTGAAAAGATGGTCAGGAATGTAGCCCCGGCCTTGGTAAACCAGTTGCAGCGCGGTGACAAGGCCAGTGAACAGGGAAGTGAAGGCAATCAGCGGCAGAGAATCGATGCCGATTTTTTTGAATTGGATTAAAAATTCATGGCGGCGTTTGCCCAGATGGGGCAGATGCTTCAGGATTCTACCCGTGAAAATAGCATAGGCGCCAACGCCGCTGAAGAGCTTAATAATCATGAGGGTTGTGGCTGGTGTCGAGGTTGCGGAAAAGGGTGTATTCGCTCACGAAGCCCAGTTCCACCGAGCCGGTTGAGCCATGGCGGTTTTTGCCAATGATGACTTCCGCGATGCCGGGTTTTTCGGTTTTTTCCTGATTGTAATATTCATCACGATAGATGAACATGACGAGGTCGGCGTCCTGTTCGATGGCTCCGGATTCTCGGAGGTCTGCCAATCTGGGGCGTTTGTCTTCGCGGTTTTCGAGGGCGCGATTAAGCTGGGAAAGCGCCACCACAGGCACTTTCATGTCTTTGGCGAGGATTTTCAAGCCGCGCGAAATTTCGGAGATTTCCTGCTGTCTGCTTTCACGATCTTTGGGCAGGGTCATGAGCTGAAGATAGTCGATGATGATGAGGTCCAATCCGTCAATTTCCGCTGCCAGACGTCTGGTTTTGGCTCTGATTTCCAAAGGTGTGTTGGTGCCGGATTCATCTATATAAATGGGTTTGGAGGAAAGAACTTCGGATGCCTGCATGATGCGGATTAATTTTTCCTCGTTCATGCCATAACCCTTGAGCATGGCGTCCATATTCACTTCCGAGGCGCTGCTGAACATGCGCATCACCACTTCTTCGGAAGACATTTCCATGGTGAAAACCGCCACTTTTTTGCCAAGGTTCACAGCCGCGTGGGAAGCGATATTCAATGCCAGAGAGGTTTTACCCATGGCAGGGCGGGCCGCGATGATGATGAATTGACCAGGACGAAAACCTCCGGCGAGGCGGTCAAGATCGCCAAAACCACTGGGGACCCCAACCACAGGCACTTTGGTGGTGGCGATGAGATCGATGTTTCGAATCACCTCCGGGCTTATTTCATCCAGACGCAAAAAACCCTGGTGCTGAGGGAGTTCGGCGATTTTGAAAATCTCCTGTTCGGCTTCATCCACGATGGTTTTGACCGGTTTGGGCGAGCTGTAGCAGGATTCGATGATGCCGTTGCAGGCGATAATCAGATGCCTCAGCAAAGCTTTTTCGGTCATGATATTCAGGTGATAATCAAAGTTCGCGCTGGAAATCACAAAGTCTGCCAGTTCATTGATGTAGGGAATGCCGCCGGCTTTTTCCAAGACCTTGTTTCGCTGCATTCTGTCTGCGAGGGTGACGGGGTCAACTTCAATGCTTTCGTTGAAAAGTTCGCAGATTACGCGGAAAATGAGTTTGTGCGCCGTGCGGGAAAAGTATTCCTCCTTGATGGTTTCAATGCCTTTGCTAACGATGCCGGAATCGATAATCATGGCTGAAAGCACGCCGGCTTCAGCATTTACATCGGTGGGCAGGGCGCGGTCGGAAATCTGGACCGCGTCCTTGGAAATGGCTTCCTTTTTAGGCATTTTTTACCTTCTCTGCCAGGGCGTCCGCCACTGCTCTGGGCACAAGTTCGCGCAAGTCGGAGCCAAGATCCGCCAATTGGCGCACCATTGAGGATGAAAGATACATATAAGGCAGGGAAGGAACCAGGAAAATGGTTTCGATTTCGGGATTGAGGCGGGTGTTTGTGAGCGCGAGGGAAAGCTCGTATTCAAAATCAGACACCGCGCGGAGGCCACGAATCATGACCCGGCAGTTTTGGGCTTGAGCAAATTCCACAGCCAAGCCGGTGAAGCGGACAACTTCCACATTTGGCAGGTGTTTCACCGCATCCTTGCAAAGCTGGAAGCGCTGCTCGAGGTTAAAGAGATTTTCCTTGCCGGTGTATTCTGCCACTGCAATAATCACGTGTTCAAACAGTTTTGCCGCTTTTTCAAGCACATTCACGTGTCCCATGGTGATGGGGTCAAAAGTTCCGGGGTAGATGGCGTTGCCGTTCATTTTACCTGCACCTTTGCGCGGATTTTTTCGATGTCGGCAATTTCCTTGGGAATGGCGGCGGAGAGCACCTTGTGACCGGTTTTGGTGACCAAAATGTCATCCTCGATGCGCACGCCGAGCTTTTCCTCTGGAATGTAGATGCCGGGTTCCACCGTGATGACATTGCCGGGCTCCAACACGGATTCACGACCTCCCACATCGTGGGTGTCCAATCCCAGGAAGTGGCTAACGCTGTGCATATAGTAGCGGATGATTTCCTCTTCTTTTTCGATGAGACCGATTTTGATGAGGGCGGCTGCCAAGCCTTTGCGCGTGGCTTCATTAAGCTGAGAAAGCTTTACGCCGGGTTTAATCATGGCAATAATCTTTTTTTGCACATCCAGCACGAGCTGGTAAATCTGTTTTTGGCGGGTGCTGAATTTCTTTCCGATGGGGAAACAGCGTGTGATATCCGCGCTGTAGCCATTGCAATCCGCGCCCACGTCCATCAAAACAAGTTCGCCTTTTTTGGTGCGACAGTTGTTGTCTTCATAATGCAGAGTGGCAGCGTTCAATCCGGAAGCGATGATGGGCGCGAATCCCCAATGTGGCAATCCGCTCACCTGCATGCGGTAAAAGAGGGTGGCTTCAAGTTCATATTCCATCATGCCGGCTTGGGCGGAATTCATGATGTCCGCAATGCCTTCTCCGGTGACGTCGATGGCTTTTTGGAGTTGCTGGATTTCCCACTCATCCTTCACCTTGCGCAAAGGCGCGATGAGTTCGTTGAGCTGCCTGATGCCGATTTGGGGAAACCTGGTGCGCAGCGGCTCCAACATGTGCATGGCCAGCGTGGGAGGCTTGTTCAGCTCGGCGAATCCCAGGTTGGTGTGGATGGTTTTCAAATAAGCTCCAGACATGGAAAGTTGAGAGTAAAATTCGTCCAGATGCAGTATGCTGGCAATGCCGCTGATCTGGGTGGCTTGGGCTGCGTTCAGTTTTTCACCTTCCCAAACGATGCGGTCGGGTTCGCTGCGTTCGATGAAAAGAGTTTCGATGAATCTTCCGTTGAACTTCATGCCAAAATAGATGAGTTCGGGGTGGTTCAAGCCGGTGAAATAAAGAAAATTCTTGTCCTGGAGGAATCTTTGTAGTTTGGGCTTGGAATTGGCGAAAATGATGACGCCTTCACTGTCTGAAAGCAGTTCAGCCAGGCGTTCGCGACGGGGTGAGGTAATCTTGGAGTTCATGGCATATCCTTGATTTCTATGTTGGTTACAGGTTTGTTGGAGAGCTTTTCCCAGGGTGAAGGTTCTTGACTTTCCTCCCAGGCTTTGCCAAAATCCGAAAAGTTGAGGTCGCTTCCTTGGTTCAGGGCGACGTCCATTCGATATTTAAAGAATTCCTGATGTTGGGAATCCACAAGTTTGATGTCCCAAAAGCCTTCAGTGAGGGTCCAAAGAGCGTTTTGCCCTTCGGATATGGTCCCGCCGAGTTTGTTTGAACCCCAGTCCAAATCTTCGGAGGGGGAAAGATATACCTCCAGAAGGGGCTTGGAGCCGTCATTGTTGAGAATGATTGCTCCGCCTGAGGGTTTGATTTCCAGGCTGGAAAGCAGGCCGGATCTGATTTTCAGCTTTTCAGTTTGGGGGAAAACAAAGTTTCCAATCCAACTGACGCTTACCTGCCGCGTCTCCTGAAAAAACTTTGACCAGTTTGCCCACTCACTGATTTTGCGTGGCTCAGCATCGTCCACGCTGACCCAAATCTCCGAGGCGGTCCGGTTACGGATCCTGAGTTCGGCATCACGTATGATACATGCGGATGCATTTAGCGCCGTCAGCAGGATAAACAGCAGCAGTGGACCGCGTTTCACCACCCATTCCTTATCCGGAGCTGGCAGCCTTTTTGCGGCTGGTGCTTCCAACCATGGTATATTTCGGTTCGCTGCCTTTGGAAACCACATCCGCTGTCACGCGGCAGGCACTGACTTTTTCCATATCCGGGATATCATACATGATTTTGAGCATGAATTTTTCCATGATGGCACGCAAACCACGCGCTCCGGCTTTTTGTTTGATCGCCACAGCGGCGATTGCCTTGAGGGCTGCATCGTCAAATGCCAAATCCACACCATCCATTTCGAAATACTTTTTGTATTGCTCGCAGATGGCGTTTTTGGGTTTGGTGAGGATTTCCACCAAAGCATCCTCGCTGAGTTCGTGCAAGGTGCAAAGAACTGGCATCCTGCCGATGAGTTCTGGGATGAGACCATATTTCAGCAGGTCATGAGACACGGTTTGGTCGAAGATATCGTGATCACTGGTGTTGCGTCCCAGTTGCACATCAAAGCCGATGGCTTTGGTATCCATTCTTTCCTTGATGATTTTTTCCAAGCCGAAAAAGGCTCCACCGGCGATGAAGAGGATATTTTTTGTATCCATCTCGATGAAATCCTGTTGGGGATGTTTTCTGCCGCCTTTCGGAGGTACGTTGACCTTGGTTCCTTCCAGGATTTTCAACAAAGCCTGCTGCACACCTTCACCCGAAACGTCGCGGGTGATGGAAGGTGTTTCGGATTTGCGGCTGATTTTATCAATCTCATCAATATATACAATGCCGCGTTCGGCTTTTTCAACGTCGTAATCGGCAGATTGCAAGAGCCTCACCAGAATGTTTTCCACGTCCTCTCCAACATAGCCAGCTTCGGTGAGTGTGGTGGCGTCTGAAATGGCGAATGGCACCTTCAGATAGTTTGCCAGGGTTTGAGCAATGAGGGTTTTGCCGCAACCTGTGGGGCCGATCATCATGATATTGCTTTTTTCCAGATCGATATCGTCATCTCCGGTTTGGCGGAAGATGCGTTTATAATGGTTGTAAACCGCCACCGAGATAATCATTTTGGCGTGGTCTTGACCGATTACATATTGATCCAGATAATCTTTTATTTCACTGGGCTTGGGCAGTTCGGTGAATTCCTCTTCGGGCTCGGGCACACTGCTCACAACGATGTTGTGGCACATGGAGATACATTCATCGCAGATGTTTCCCGCGATGCCCCGGATGAGGGTTTTCACCTCGGCTTCGTTCCTGCCACAAAAAGAGCAGCTCAGATTCTTGAGTTTATCCAAGAAATCCTCCTCGTTCTAGGTTCTTGGCAAATGCCATTGATGCAAAAATGGCATTGGGTCAAATCCAGTCAAGCTATTTTCTTGAATGGATTACTTCGTCGATGATACCGTATTCTTTGGCCTCATCGGCGTTCATGTAAAAGTTTCTGTCCGTATCCACAATCAGCTTTTCCAGGTCCTGTCCGGTGTGTTTGTGCAGGATTTCATTCATCCTTTCACGCAGATAGAGGATTTCCTTGGCCTGGATTTCGATGTCGCTGGCTTGACCCTGCACACCACCCAAGGGCTGATGAATCATGATGCGGCTGCTGGGCAAACCGGTACGTTTGCCAGGGTGTCCCGCCGCCAAAAGCAGCGCCGCCATGCTGGCAGCCTGGCCAATGCAGATGGTGCTTACCTTGGGCTTGATATATTGCATGGTGTCGTAGATTGCCAGCCCGGAGGAAATCACGCCGCCGGGGCTGTTTATATACATATATATATCGCGTTCGGGGTCTTCGCCTTCCAGGTGTAAAAGCTGTGCCACGATGGAGTTCGCGAGGTTGTCTTCAATCACTCCGCTCATGAAGATGATCCTGTCTTTTAAAAGGCGGGAATAGATATCGTAGGCGCGTTCGCCGCGTCCCATTTGTTCGACAACTATCGGAATGTAATTCATTATTTCTCCTCGTTGGTTTCGTCGGTTTTTTCGGCTTCAGCAGTTTCAGGTTCCTCAGGTTCCGGTTCGGGTTCCACGAATTCGTTTTTGGCAGCGATGTCACACAGGACCTGATGTGCCAACGCATCAATCTTAAAATGTTCGCTTGCGATAAAATCCGCTTGTTTTTCACGAAAAGCGCCGGGGCTCATTTCATGTAGGATTGCCTTGTGTTCGATGTAGGCATCAATCATTTCGTCTGTGGCTTCAAGTCCTGAATGTTCGACCAGGGCAGTAACAAGATACATGTTTGCCATTTCGGTCACCGTTTTTTGGACGACATATTCCTGCACAATCTCATGATATTCAGGGCTGAATTGTTCCATTTCCTGTTGCACGAAGTGTGAAAGTGTTCTGCGGGGAAGCTCGAAAGGGTTGTCTTGGAATAACTTCGCCAAAATGGCTGAATGTTGGGCTTCCTGATTGTAGTGTTCCACTTTTTCGCGCATGTCATCCGCAATCTTGGCCCTCATTTCCGTCATGTTTTCAAAATCCATGTCTTTGGCAAATTCATCGTCCACATCGGGATGAACATATCTGGTAACGGCATTCACTTCCAGAGTGCATTGGTATGTTTTTTCAGGATTAAGATCAAATTCGCCGGGATTATCCTGAACATTATATTCCATTATTTGCATACCAGTCAAATCCAAGTCTATCTTGTCGCCGGTTTTCATGCCCACAAGTTTCAGGATTGGATCATCCTCTTTTGTGTTCTGAACCCTAATGTTCACATCGATGTTTCGAGCTTGTCCTTCAAGTTCAAGGCTCAGAGTTCCTTCGATAAAGTCGTTCAATTCGGCAGCTTCAACATCCTGGATGCTCCCATTTTGCTGAGCCAGTTTTTCGATGAAGCTGTTCACTTGGTCTTCCAGCAGCATTGGCTTGAAAGGGATTTTGAGGCCTTCCAAGCTTGCGAATTCCACCTGGGGTTCTTTTTCCAGCTCGAAAACCACCTTGAAATCTTCACCTTCGTTCCAGCTCAGTTCGTTCACGGTGGGGTGGAGCAGGTAGCTGAGTTTGTGTTCCTGGGATGCTTCGTTGAAAACGTCGATGGCATAATCTTCCTCAAAAAGGTCTTTGATCCGCTCACCATGTAGTCTTTCCACCATGGAAAGGGGAGCCTTTCCCTTGCGAAAACCCGGAACTTCAAAGCGTTTGGCGGATTTCTGAAGGAATTTTTGATAGGCTTCGCCGGCTTTTTCTGCTTCAACCGTGATGGTCACCTCTTGGACTGTTGGGCTGATCTGTTTGATATCTGTTTGCACAATTTCTCCTGATAAATTTGGTGCGAAAGAGGGGACTCGAACCCCTAAGGGATGCTCCCACTGGATCCTAAGTCCAGCGCGTCTGCCAATTCCGCCACTTTCGCAAGTGATTTATATTTTATATGATAGTTATACTTTGGGGCGCGGTCAAGTTTTTCAGATTCCGAGGGCGCAGTTGTCAATCAGTCTGGTTTTACCCATGAACACCGCCAGCAGCATTCTGGAGTTTTCGTTTACCATAGCCACGTCTTCCAGCGTGTCCGCGTCAACAATCTTTATATAATCAATTGTTCCACCAGCCGCCGAAACTGTTTTGCTGGCTTCTTCAATCAGTGCCGCGCTGTCACGGGTTCCAGACGCAACCTGCTCTCGTGCCATTTTCAAAGCTTGGCTGAGGCTTATGGCTCGCAGGCGTTCGTCAGGCTCCAAATATGCATTTCGGGAGCTGAGCGCCAAACCGTCTTCTTCTCGAATTATGGGACAGCGCACGATGCGGGTTTCGCAGTCCAAATCTTTCAACATTCTTTCCAGCACAACAATCTGCTGAAAATCCTTGAGCCCCATATACATTGAATCGGGGCGCACAATGTTACAAAGCTTCAAAACCACGGTGGCGACACCGCGGAAATGTCCGGGACGGCTGGCACCACAAAGCTTTTCCGAAAGACCTTCCACATCAATCCAGGTTCGATATCCTGGTGGATACATCTGAACGTCGTCTGGAAAGAAAACGAGGTCAGCCCCTCTTTTTGAAAGCAGTTCAAGGTCTTTGTCCAAATTCCGCGGATATTTTCCAAGGTCTTCGGAAGGACCGAACTGCGCGGGGTTCACATAAATCGAAACCACGCAAAGGTCGCATTCCGTTTTGCAACGCTCCACCAGGGAAAGATGTCCTTCGTGCAGAGCGCCCATTGTGGGCACAAAACCCACTTTCAAGCCTTGTCTCGATTCACGCAGGGATTGACGGATTTCGTCTTTGCCTTGGTAAACGCGCATTACTTTACGGGGTCGTTATTAGCGTCCAGAATGATGACCTTCGGCTGATATGCAAGCATTTCGGCATCGTCCATCAAACCGTAGTTCACCACGATGATTCTGTCGCCAATATGCACTTTGCGTGCCGCGGCACCGTTGATGCTTATTTTACGGCTTCCCGGTTCGGCAGCAATGATGTATGTGGAAAATCTGGCACCGTTGTCCACGTCCCAAATTTCCACGCGTTCATATTCACGCATCCCGCTCAATTCCAGAAGTTCTGAATCAATCTGGATGCTGGCGTTATAATTCAGATCGCATTCTGTCACCGTTGCCCGGTGCAGCTTCGAAAGCAATTTATATCTGAGCATTTAGCACACTCCATTTCATGGATTTTTAGCCACAAAAAATTCAATGGCTCTCGTGTCAATGTTTTTGTCTGCTTTTAATGTATCATCCGCGAAAGAAAGCCATTTTTCGCTCATGTTTCATGTTCATTTGCTGGATTGACAGTACCCGAGCCGATGATTTCATAAAAAGGCAGCTACGTGATGGTTTTTTTGAAGTGTGACAGGATAAACAAAATCCACCTGCAAAAGCTTGGTTTAAATTGCTGTCTCTTGCCTGCCGCCTTATGTCTCCCTTATGTTTATAAAGCCAAATATAAGCCACACATGGTGTTATGACCATGTGCACGTGTTTTCAGCAGACTCGTTCTTGTATATGGATTCGATGGTTTCAAGGTCTCATTTTTGATGGGAAATCGAATGCTTTTGACAGCGAATATGGCCTTAAATTTTGGCTCGAATACCCCAATGTGGGAGTTGTTAAAAAAATTTTTACATATCGTAATCACTTGTTTGAAGAAGAAATAGAATACAGGGCTGTCTAACTGACGAAAGATTTTTTAAAATTTGTATTGACAGAAAAACCGGCATATCTTTTCTGACTCAACCTGCGCGGCAGACGCTGCGCATTTTGATCTTTCAAAGTTTATAGAGTGCCACATAAGAGATTTGTGCGAGCCAAAGAAGTCAATAACAAAATCATTATACATGATGGAGAGTTTGATCCTGGCTCAGGACGAACGCTGGCGGCGTGGATTAGGCATGCAAGTCGAACGGTATGGTGCTTTCGGGCATCAGAGAGTGGCGAACGGGTGAGTAACACG
>JAAYKA010000095.1 GCA_012522635.1 Candidatus Cloacimonadota bacterium | reverse complement strand
TTTTAACCACTACATTACACACTATATTTAGACACGCGTAAAGAAAAATGCGGATACAGAGTCCCTGCCCTTGGGAGGACAAATTGCCCGGTCTTTGGATATGTAGGGTATGTATGGCTGCACATGAAACTTTAATAAATAAAATAAAGCCATAAAAGGAGACCCTTGTGAAAAACAGACTCTTAAAACTGCTGGTGCTGATCCTGGCACTTGGCATTTGCTCCACGATTCATGCCCAAACCGATATCACAATTGGAGAAGGGGCGGAATCGACAAACTATGCGACACCTTACGCGAGTTGGTGGAATAGCTTCCGACAACAATACCTGATTCATGCCGCTGAGATTTTTGCAGCTGGAGGAGGTCCGGGTAACATCAATTCAGTTGCCTTCAACGTTCAACAGGTCATGAATGTCTCGCCGATGCCTGGTTTTATGATCAGGATGAAACACACGAACCAAACAGAACTGGTTCCAGAATTTGAACTTGGCGAATATCAAACCGTATATGAATATCACAATTTCGCTCCCACCACGACGGGATGGATAGTCCATAATTTTTCCACTCCCTTCAACTGGGACGGAGAGTCGAACATAATAGTTGAAGTATCCTCAAGATTCCGGGATGAATGGGTGGGCTTTAATTCGTATGTTTATTGTACCAACACGGACTATGCCAGCAGTCTGCGTTTTCAAAGCTTGGAGGATGATGGCTTAACCGGAACCTCCGGCACGCTGCGCGAGTTAAGGGCAAACATGAAGTTTAACATGCAGGCTTTGGTGCCCACCAGTCCGCCCAATCCGGCTTTGCTTGTGCTTCCCAGAGATGGCACCTTCGATGTTATTCCCACGGGAAACCTGGAATGGAAAAGCGGCGGCGGAGTCCCTTCTGGATACAAAGTGTATCTGGGGACCGACAACCCGCCCCCATTTGTTGGGGAAACCACCGCTACAAGCTATCCCCTGCCTTCAGACATCGAGCCTGAAACCGTCTATTATTGGCGCATCATCCCCACCAACATCATTGGTGAAGCTGAAAACTGTCCCGTTTGGAGTTTTACCACAGCCAATCAATATGTTACAATCGGTTATGGAAACGAGTTTTCCCGGCTGCCGATCGAATTTAAATACACAGCTTCTCTATTCGAATGTATCTATTATCCTGACGAATTCGGTTTTTCAAGCGGGACAATTACATCCTTGGCGTTTTACAACCTCTTCATCAGGCAAGCACTGGATCAAAACATACAAATTTGGCTGGGATCGACCGAGAGAGCAGACCTGCAGACTGGAGGTATGATTCCGTCCACACAACTCCAAATGGTTTTTGATGGAAACGTCGATTTTCCCCTCGGCTCGAATATGATCCACATTCTGTTTGATACGCCTTATGAACATGAAGGCGGCAATTTGGTGATGATGGTTTACCGCCCGCGAAACACGCTTACTTTGGACAGCGAGGACGGCTTTTATTGTCAAAGTGGTCCACAGACAAGAGCTCGGATTGTGACCCTTGGCGGCGGTGTTGCCAACATAAACCCAGCCAGTCCGCCTCCCGGCACTACAAAATCAATATTTCCCAAAACCAGCTTCTTCTATACCGGGGAATCCATCAATATGGATTTGGAGGCGTATCACATCATTGGAAACACAACCCCCAGCGTTGGCAAAGCCTGCAACTATTTGATTCATATCCGCAACAACGGCGTTGAATCCCAAAGCAATTATCAGGTGAAGCTTTACCAGGAAGGAGACATCGAAATCGGAACTGTGACTGGTCCGGAAATCGGGCACACTGAAACCTTGCAGATTCCTTTTTCCTGGACTCCGACCTCTGAAGGTTCCACCTATCTCTACGCCAAGGTGTTTTTGGATGGAGACACCATGCCTCACAATAATGTGACCGCTAACTATAACGTGGATGTGAAACCCGAGGGGACATCCTTGATAACAGTTGGCAATGGAGGCTCTTTTGGAAGGATGCCGATAGCTTTCTTCTATCAAAACTCACTGTTCGAAACAATTTATTTAAGGGACGAATTGGACGTGGAGCGTGGTTTGTTGGAAGCCATACAGCTGTACAACAAGTACGACGAGGATTTTTATGATATGCCCGTGAACATCTGGATGGGCGAAACAAACCAAACTGATCTTACCTACGGCTGGATACCCTCCACACAGCTTACGCAGGTTTTTGATGGAACCTTGGATATTCCCAGTGGGCAAAACGACATTTTGATACCCTTGACCACTCCCTATCCTTATGAGGGTGGAAACCTGGTCATGATGGTGCAACGTCCTTGGGAAAACCAATTTTACTGGATGGTCAACCACTTCGAGCAACACGATGGAGTTATTATTTACCGAACACGTTTTGCGGAAAGTGATGCCGTGAGATACAATCCCGCATCCCCTCCCACAAACACGGTTCCCCAACGAACCTTCCCAAAAACCTCATTCGTGTTTTCGACTGAGGGACTGGGTTCGGTTTCAGGTACAGTCCGCACTCTGGGCGCGCCGATGATCGGAGCAACAGTTGCAGTTAACAACACTCTGTTGCGTTATACAACCGCTGCAGATGGGAACTATGAGTTTCCCTTCGTTGAGCAGGGCTTGCGTCAAATTACTACTACCAAGTATGGATATCAGGATCTGACGCTTGACGTGAATGTTGTGGAAGGCGAAAATATCAGCTTGGATTTTAACCTCGTTCCAATCCCTCTGGTCACCGTGACCGGACGCGTGGTGGGTAGCGATAATTTTGAAGCCGGTCTGAACAACGCCACAATCAAATTGAACGGATATGAAAACTATCAAACCACCACGAATGCCCAGGGCTTCTTCACCATTCCAAACGTATATTCGGATAAAACATACAGCATAAGCATCAAGCGCAGCGGATATCGCGAACATACAGGAAACTTGACAGTTGAAAGTTCGAACGTGGATATGGGCGACATCATCCTGCGTGAACTCTCCAACCCTCCGCGCAGTGTTGTAGCCACAGAAGCCTTCGACTTTTCAAAGGTGTCTGTTGCCTGGCTTTCGCCGGCTACGAACGACGTTGGCCAATGGATTCACTATGACAGCGGTAACAACGTGGGAAACAAGATCGGCACGGGAAGCGCGGTAGATTTCGACGCTGTAATCCGCTATCCCGCATCCGCCCTCACCAGCTTCGCCGGCATGAGCCTTCAGGCTGTAAAAGTATGGCCTGCAGACCCGGGAGAGTTTTCGATCCGTGTCTGGACTGGTGGAACAGCTGCTGCTCCGGAAAACTTGATTCTTGAACAACCCTTTACGCCCGCTCCACTCAACACATATAATACCGTCACCCTGAACGAGCCTGTGCTCATCACCGGAACTGAAGAACTGTGGTTTGGTCTCCGCAGTGTGGTGACTGGTGGTTACCCCGTGGGCTGTGATACTGGCCCCGCGGCGGATGGTTTTGGAAACATGATGCACATTCAGGGGTCATGGGCAACCCTGCTGGATATGGCACCAGATCTGAATTACAACTGGAACATTCAAGGCTATGTGGGGCATTCCGCGCCAAGCCGCGCCCCACAGATCACACTGGCGTCATTTGACGATGAAAGCGACCCCGATCGCGCTTTGGAAGGATACCAGGTTTTCAGGTTTCTTTCTGAAGATGCCTACGACGAAAGCAGTTGGGAACAGCTCACAGATGAAAATATCAGCACCCGAAGTTTTGTGGATCATGAATGGTCATCTCTGCCCACTGGCAAATACAAATATGCAGTGAAGGCTCATTATACAAATTTCATTAGCTCCGGTCCGTCTTTTTCGAACGAGATTCCCAAGGGAATGAACGGCGTCCTCACTGGCATTGTGACCGATATTGCCACAAACCTGCCCATCGCCGGGGCAAGAGTGACAGCCGGAGAATACAGCGGAATAACCAACTCCCAGGGACGTTACGAATTCTTCGTTTACCGTGGTACCTATGAAATATCCTGTGTAAAGGCGGGTTATTCGCCTTGGAACATACAGAACATGCTGGTTGTGGGAAATCAATCCACAACTCTCAATATCGCGCTCACGGAAGGAACCCTTCCCCCCAGATTCGTAACTGCCGAGAATGCCGGAAACGCGGTAAACCTCACTTGGAGTGCTCCTCCTTCCGAGGGTGGAGAGTGGTTGCAATATACCACCCAAGCCAGCAATGGTAGCCTGGGCATAAATGGGGGCGGGACATTTAGCGTCGCCGCCCGATTCCCCGCCTCTGTGATGCGGGATTACGAAGGCCAAAGCTTGCGAGCCGTAAGATTTTGGCCAGCAGATACAGCCAACTTCACCATCCAGGTTTGGAGCGGCGGAAATGCAGCTGCACCCGCGGTTCTAAGAACAGAGCAAGCTTTCACACCTGAAACCTTAAAAACCTATAACACAGTCGTTTTGGACCACCCTGTGGTAATTAACGGCAATGAGGAACTTTGGTTTGGTTATAGTGTGACACACGGTCCCGACCGTTATCCTGCCGGTACCGACAACGGTCCTGTGATTGACGGTTTTGGCAACTTGATCAACCCTGGCGATGGCTGGGTTAGCCTCATGTCTGTGGCGCCAACCTATGACGTAAACTGGTGTCTTCAAGGTTTTGTGGGACACTTCCCCCCAACCGACGCTCCAGCCATCACTTCCGCAATTGTCTTGGAACATGGCCAGCCCAGCAACGAGGGCATCTTCGCCATGCATAGAGATTTTGCTCAAAATCTTGAGACAAATTCGCGCAAAGATACCTTCAGATTGTCCACCATGGAAGGAACTGCGTCCGGTTACCGTGCCCACACCGGATACAAGATTTGGCGCTTGCTCGCGGGAGAGGAAAACAACGAAACGGCCTGGATTCAAATCACCCCCAACAACGTCACCGGCTTGGGCTGGCAAGAGAACCAGTGGAACAGCCTCCCCTCCGGAGAATACAGATGGGCGGTGAAATCCGTTTATACCGGCAATAATCTCTCTCAACCCGCATTCTCGAACACCCTGTTCAGGGAAACCTCTGTTGGGCTTGAAGCGCCAGAGCTTAGCGTTGTTAAAACAGCAACCGGATTTGCTCTTTCCTGGAATGAAGTGGCAGGAGCAACGGTATATCATATTTATCGTTCCACAGATCCCTTTGGAACGTTCGACTTCTTGGATTCCACAACAAACCTCGGTTTTGAGGACAACGAAATCCAGAGCAAAGCTTTCTATCATGTGAAAGCAGTTCAAGAACAACCGCTATCCTCAAAATGAACCATAAATAGCAATAGGCCCCGCCACCTTTCTCAGAGTGGCGGGGCTAATTTTATAACTTGATGAAGAACAAGCGGTTATTCTGCAGCTGGTTCTAAAACCTAATTAACAATAAACATGCCAACCAGATTAGGAGATAATGTTACCATGACTTGGCAAAAAATCCTTTTGGCTGTGCTGACACTGTTCAGCGTGGCTTTCATGTTTGCAGCCCCCAATTTTGGGGAACGTCCCGACATTGATTTATATAAAGTCCCGGATTCTGCCATCGAAGAAGGACGAATCCACATAAAACTTGGTGAATTGCATGGCAAATTGGCGCAAAACTATAGCTTCGAAGATGGCCAACTGCGTCAATTTGGCATCGAATCCCTGGATGCGCTAAATCAACAGTTCGGTGTAAGCCGTATCACGCCGCTATTTGGCGACATCAAACAAAACAAAAAATGGGGATGGCGCCATGTGGAGTGGGGCTTTCACCTTTGGTTCCAACTGGAATTCAAGAGCGAAACAGACATCCGCGACATGGTGACTGCCTATCGCGCTTTGGAAAAAGATGTGCAATGGGCTGAACCCGGATACAAAAAGATTCTTCACGCAATGTCTGAGGAAGTAATTGCCTCCATCGAGGGAACCCTGGAACGCTGGACCCCAAACGACCCGCGTTTTGACGAACAATGGCACTACCACAACACCGGTCAGGTGGGCGGAAGCCCGGATTGCGACATCGATTTGCCTGAGGCCTGGGAAATCGAAACAGGTCATCCCGATGTGATTGTGGCCATTATCGACCAGGGAGTTCAAACCGATCACCCCGATTTGGCAGCAAATATGTGGGTGAACCCAGGTGAAATTCCCGGAAACGGAATCGACGATGACGGAAACGGTTACATCGATGATGTGCATGGCTACAATTTTGCCCATAACTGGCACGAGATTGTCCCCGGTGACCACGGCTGCCATACTGCGGGAACAGTTGCTGCAGTAAACAACAACGGCATTGGCGTGGCTGGTGTTGCCGGCGGTTCAGGCTCTGGAGACGGTGTACGGCTCATGAGCTGCCAAGTGTATGCTGGCGGTTCCAGTAGTGGAGGACACCACATTGCCCCGGTTTATGCCGCTGACAACGGTGCGGCAATCTCGCAGAACAGCTGGAGCTACAATACGGTAAACGTGTATGAACACTATGTGTTGGATGCCATCGACTATTTTAACGCCAATGGCGGCGGAAATGTGATGAATGGTGGCGTCTCCATATTTTCTGCAGGCAACAACAACCTTGAGGGGTACTGGTATCCCGGTTGTTACGAAAATGTGTTTTCAGTGGCCGCCACAAACAACAAAGATAAAAGACCAGTCTATTCAAATTATGGCACCTGGGTGGATATTTCCGCGCCGGGCGGAGAATGTGTCACATCCTTGGAAGAAGGAATCCTGAGTTGTAATAAAAATGGAGCTTACGCCTTCAATCAGGGAACCTCCATGGCTTGTCCCCACGTAAGCGGCGTTGCTGCATTGGTAGTCTCAAGCGCCCACCGCAACGGCAGAACTCTCCGCAACGATGAATTGCTCCAGATTTTGACCGACACAGCGGACGACATTTATCATCTGAATCCAAGCTATGTAGGGAAACTTGGAGCCGGCAGAATTAACGCCCATTCAGCCTTGCTGGCGATAAACTACAACCAGCCGCAGTGTTTTATCACACATCCAGCGGATGGTCAGTTCATCAATCACGGCAGCCTTGTGAACGTTGTGGCCAATGCTTCAAGCGCAGGCGGAAACATCACAAATGTGGAATTCCACCTGAACGGAGTTCTGAAAGCCACTGTGACAACATCGCCTTTCACTTGGCTGTGGGACACATCTTCCGAACCGGGGGGAAAACATATTCTGACTGTTAAAGCCACAGATGGAAACTCCATTTCCTCGTCACACACGATTTCCATCATTTTGTTTATGCCACCCGATGAGGATTTTGAAACCCAGGATTTTTCTCAACATCCCTGGCAAAACACCAGCCCCATACCCTGGACTGTGCCATGGACGGATACACCTTTCGGAAGTTACGCAGCGAAGTCTGGTGCCATCGGCAACGGCTCCAGCTCGACCCTCAGCCTGCAAATGACAGTTAGCCAGGCCGGAAACATCAGTTTCTTTTACAGGGTTTCATCCGAACAAGACTGCGACTGGCTGCGTTTTCACATCGATGGCGAACCTGTGGATCAATGGTCTGGTCCCACCAGGTGGGAATACGCTGAATTCCCGGTCAGTTCAGGCCTTCACACATTTTCCTGGGTCTATCAAAAAAACCTTTCAGGTGCCTCGGGTGACGACTGCGCATGGATAGACCACATCAAATTACCCCCTGGAGGAACATACCTCTTCCCGCCCAGAAACCTGACGCAAACTTCGGGAAATGCTGTGGTCAGCCTTGCATGGCAGGAACCTTTGGAGGGTGGTCCCACCGGATACAGAATCTATCGTGATGGAGAAGCTATCGCCACTCAATTCAGTCTTGAATTCCAAGACCGCAGCGTGGAAAATGAAAACACCTACGATTACGTTGTGACAGCTCTTTACGGGCCAAACGAATCCGAAGCTTCAAACGTAGTTACGGGATACCCCACTTCAACCCCCACCGTTGACATCATCATTGGCGATGGCACACGCACCCAAAACTTCCCTTTGAACCGGAACTTTCTGTATTCATCTCATGAAGCCATCTATTTGGCGTCACAGATTGGCACCCCCTGCACCATCGGCTCCATAGCTTTCCAGAAGTCCAGTGGAGCAGATGTCGATCCGATTCAAAACGTCCAGATTTACATGAAACATACTTCACTATCCAGCCTCGCAACAGGTGCTTACAGCCTGGAAGGCTATGTGCTTGTTTATGATGGAAACTTCTTGAACAATGCGCTTTCCGGATGGATGGAAGCCCAGCTCGATACTCCCTTTGAATATGATGGAGCCTCAAATCTGAGCATCCTGACACTGAAGGGAAGTCAAAACTGGAGCGACAATCCGCCTTTATGGACCTACACCGTCATGTCAGGAACCCAGGCACGCCAAAACAGCAGCGATTCTTCCCTACCCGCGTCACTTGCAGCTTCCACTAACCTGCCAAACCTGAAAATATTGGCAGTCTTGCCCGCGGATTTGTTGCAACCCGCGCAAAATCTCAAAGCCTTCGCTGGTAATCAAAAGGTGGAGCTGTCCTGGCATCCTGCCCTTTCAGGTGTGCCCAGCGCCTATAAAATCTACCGTGATGGTGCGCTGTTAAATTCCATTTCAGGCCTTGCCTATACAGATTTCAATGTGGAAAATTGCACCAGTTATTCCTATTACGTGGTGGCATCTTATCCCCAGGGCGATGCGATGCCAACATTCACCGTCCAAGTCACTCCGGATGAATACAGTTTTGTTGAACTTGGCAGTGGCACAGCCAGCAATGGAGTGTCAGTATCATGCCCCATAAATATATTCTATCCCAGCCTGCACGGGCAATCTGTTTACACCAAGACAGAACTGAACAACGCGGGGGTTTTCGGGCCGATAACCATTGAGGAAATCGGCTTCAACGTCACTGGAATCCCAGCTTTGGCGATGCCAAACTATGTGGTGAGGATGGGACACACAACCGCAATCAACGCAAGCACTTGGACGCCAGCTTCAAGTTTAAACGAAGTATGGAATTCCTCTTCTTACAGACCCACTCAAACCGGATGGAATATGTTGCCTCTCAGCAGCCCATTCGTCTGGAATGGAGAAGACAACATTGTGGTGGACACCGCCTTTTCGCCCATCGGCTCCTGGAATCCAAGTGGAACCACACAATACACATCCGTGACCAGTGGCTATCGTTTCGTTGTGGCTGAGGGCAGCGACCAGACTAACGTTTTCGCGGGTGGTGGCACCTCGAATTACCGTCCAAACCTGAGGCTTGCCATGTTGGCTCCAGAGCCACAAGCTCCGCAAATTCTGGTCACACCATTGTCTCTTGATTTTGGAACAGTGGTTCCAGGCATGGAAAAGGTTCTTCAATTTACCATCCAAAATATCGGCAACGACGTTCTGTCTGGCTCCATTGTCGCCCCGGATCCCTTCACAGTATCTGAACATGTTTCCTCCGATTCGTTTGAGATTCGCAACAATCTATATTACAGTCTCAATGCTGGAGATTCGCGGGATTATGACCTCAGCTTCTCACCCCAGGAATCCTGTTCTTACACGGGAGACCTTGTAATTGTCAGCAACGCGGATCATTCCCCGGTTATCATCGCCCTCAGCGGAATAGGTGCCTTCATGGGGCTTGACACCCCGGAACTGAATGTGGTGAAATCTGTTAACGGTGTCACATTATCCTGGGACAATGTTGAAAACGCCGATTTTTACCAAATCTATCGCGCCTTCGAGCCTTATGGCGATTTTATCCTGATGGGCACCACCACCAACCTGTATTTCGAAGATAGTGAACCTTTGCCCAGAGCCTTTTACAGGGTCATGGCAATAACTGCAGAATAACAAAGTCCAGATAGCTATAAAACGAGCCCCGCGCTACAAAAATAATGTGCGGGGCTTTTTTATCCCAAATAAATCACAACAATCAGTCCGATTATGCGGACTGGGGAAACCCTACTGCATTATTTGGGTTTAATCCCGGTATACTGGAGGACACCCCAGACAGGAAAGATTTTTCAGAGATTTATCGTCA
>JAAYKA010000094.1 GCA_012522635.1 Candidatus Cloacimonadota bacterium | reverse complement strand
GTAGTGGGCGGAGTTGGGTGGTCGGAAGAACACTGTGCCAGATGAATCTGGCACCAACGACCGGATGAATCCGGTGTTCCTCCAAGCTCAGGGGCTGGGTGGTGGTGAGCGGAGTTGGGTGGTGGGAAGAACACTGTGCCAGATGAATCTGGCACCAACGACCGGATGAATCCGGTGTTCCTCCAAGCTCAGGGGCTGGGTTGTGGTGGGCGGAGTTGGGTGGTCGAAAGAACATTGTGCCAGATGAATCTGGCACCTACGACCGGATGAAACCGGTGTTCCGACCTGTCCTTAGCTGGCGTTCAGGATGACGGACTGGTGCGGGTTTGGGTACTAAAGACACAGGGTTGGCGGATGGTGACGGGCGCCTTCCACAAAAAAAGAGGCGGAACCTGTGTTCGATTCCGCCCCTTTCGAGGTAAGATTTGGGGTTTAAGCGGTGTGAGAGGATGAATCCCCGATTATTTGG
Organism: Candidatus Cloacimonadota bacterium; assembly: GCA_012522635.1. Classification (NCBI taxonomy): domain Bacteria; kingdom Pseudomonadati; phylum Candidatus Cloacimonadota; species Candidatus Cloacimonadota bacterium. Next base: position 16,668 of record JAAYKA010000094.1, on the reverse strand, counting down.
GTTCCTCACCGGTTTGGAAGCCCACGGGTTTGTTGTCCGGCATACCCTGGACCTTGATTTCGCCATGTTGTTTTTCGAAGCCTTCGATGTTTTTTTGCAGAAGGTTGAGCAGTTGTTTGGCGTGTTGGGGGGTGCAGACCACGCGGGTGTAGATTCTGGCGTCGGGGATTCCGGGCAGGATACGGCCGAAATCGACGATAAATTCGGAGGGGGAGTTTGTGATGACGAAGAAATTCGAGTAGGTTCCCTCGCCCACTTTTTCGTCAATTTTGATATTGATTTGGCCAGGTTGTTTAGGCTTGTTCATGTCTATCTCCTTTAAATATGTTATAAATCGTTGTGTTGGAACACTTGTCCGGAGTGGCGGATTTTGTCCATCAGAAGTTTGTAGTGGGGTGAACGGCGGCAGATTTCGGAACAGCCCAAAACGTAGAGCCGTTCCTGGGCGCGGCTCACAGCCACGTTCAGTTTTCTGTCCACGGAGCCATCGGCGCTGACCGCCTCCAGATTGCGCAGATATTTTGGTCCGAGCAAAGGCAGGGTGATGATGATGTTTTTGCGTTCGGAGCCCTGGAAGCGTTCAACCGTGTCGATGGTGATGTCTTTCAGGGAATCCGGAAGCTGGCGGCGCAGGGCGTGAATCATAGCTCTGAAGGGCGCCACGATACCAAAATCTGTGACAGGGTCGGTAAGTTCGCCGCTGTTTTTGAAAAGTTCCAAAAGTTTTTGGATGAAGTCCACCTGTCTGAGGTCATACCAGGCAAATTCCGAGGGGGGAAATTCGACCCAGATGAGCCGGGAATCGAGCAGTTCAACGCCCTTGGCAGGCAGCTTGGATTCCTGGCGGGTAACCATGGAGAGGAGGCTGTTGTCGTAGTAATGTTGGATGAGGCCGGCGATGTCGTCGTGCATGCGGTAATGTTGATGAAGCATGGTGACCGAGGCGTTCCAGGCTTTGGATTTGCAGACACGTCCCAGCCGTTCCATCAGGGATTGGCCGTAGGAATCGTAAAAGAGACCCCGCAGTTGGTCATGGTCGAAATCGAAGCCTTCGTCCCTTTGGCGGGTGATGGGCGGAAGCTGGTTTTGGTCGCCAATCAGGATGGTTTTGGGGATTTTGGAAATGATGCCGAGGACGCTGTTTTCCATTATCTGTGAGGCTTCGTCAATCACCAGTTCGTCGATTTTAATCAGCTTTTGCAAGTCTGCCAGCCAACTGTTACAGCTTTGAACCGTCGCCACCCAAACGCGGCAGGAACGAAGGATGGAAGCGACTTCTTTGAAGCGTTTGCCCTTGATGCGGGTGTCCATCAGTTCTGCGTCAATTTCGTCGCTCTGGCCGGTGCGGATGAACTCGATTTCGTGTTTGCGCAGGTTGCGACAGATTTCATCAACGGCGCGGTTGGTGAAGCTGAGGATAAGGACGGTTTTCCGGGTTTCGGTGTAAAGTTTTTTGATGTAGCGGGTGAGGAGTCCGGAGGTTTTGCCGGTTCCGGGAGGACCTTGGACGATGTGGTAGTCCTGGGCGGCGAACATCTGTTGGATGACCTGTTCCAGCTCGTCGGAGGCGGTGGTTTCAAGCTTGTCCACCCGGGGTTGTTCCAAACCGAGAAGCAAGGCTCGTTTGCGGGGTTCGGCAGCCAGAAAGCCGAAGAGCGCCTGGAGGGGGTTGTAGAGCGCGCTTTCCAGGATGTCGTGTTCCAAAACCCAGACCTGGCTTTGGAAATCGGCGAGACGGTGACGCAAACCGCCGCGGATGGTGACGGTGAGTTCGGTGTCGCTGATGCTGTCGATGCGTCCACGGAGCAGGTCTTGTTTGTCAACTTTGATGCCCTGACGGTAGAGAACGATGATGTCTCCGGAGCGGAAATCCGTGACGGTGTCGCTTGGGGGCAGTTTGAAATGGACTTGGTCAAAATCTATGGCCTTGACCCGGAGGTCGGTCAAAATGCGGTAGCGTTCCCGCTTTGAGCCTTCGCTTTCCTGCCAGAGGGCGTTGTGGCCATAGATGCTGTCGAGACCGAAGCCGCCGACTTTTTCGAACCAGATTTCACGCGCCATGAGGCGGATTTGACCCATCAGCCAGATGTATTCATGTTCCTGTATGTTGTTGAGGGTGTGGAGGATAAAGTCCAGTTTTTGGCGGATGAAGGGCGGGGAGCCATCGATATTGATTTTTCGCAGCCAGTTGAAAAACAGACTGGGGTCGAGAGCCAACATACGCATGATGCCCACAATGCGGTTTCGGCACATGATGAGGTCTTGTTCCAGGACGGCGGCGCGGGGAACATGGCGCAGGGGGTCATCCTTAGCGGCGGAATAGAAAATGCTGCTGTGTCCCAGGTCGCTTCTGGCACCGCTGGAACCCAGAATCAAATCGTAGGCAGCCACCTGCATCCGCTGTTGTTTCCAAACATCGTAAAAGGGCGGTTTTCCGCTTTTAAGCTCCACAATGTGGCGTTTACCGTCGCGCTCGTAAAGTATATCCAGCCTGCCTTGCAGACCAGTGGCGGGCGAAATGTAGGAGGGTTCCAACTGGACGGCGTCGTTTTTGAGGGAATGGGTGAAGGTTCTGATATTGGCGAAATGATTGTTTTTGATGGTGTGGAAAATGTTCATGGCGCTGGCTTGGCCGAGAGCAACGAGGGAAATTGGCTTTTTCGCCATGCTCAGCCTGAAAAGTTCCTCGTAATCCGCGTCTGGAGAGGAAACAAGCTCGTCCAGGATTTCGTTGGCAATCATGCCCAGAACGGGTTTTTCGGAAGCGGCTTCGTTTTGCATCCTGTTCAGGATAAAAAACTCCGGATGGCTTTCCTCATTGAGGAAGCAATCAGCCACGGCGCTGGCGTCCAAGAGGAAATCGGGTTCCACGATGATGAGGCTTTGGGGATTGCTTTGGAAATAGCGGTCTTTTCCGGTGATGACGCTCAGGTTTTGGCAACTGAGACAGCAATATTTCCACAAAACCTTGTTCAGCCGGCTCCACTGGCGTCCTTCGCCTTGAAAATCGTTCAGGAAAATCATGCACTGGGAACCATCGTCCAAGGCGGCGATAATCCTGATACCGCTGGTTTTGTCGCTTTTTTTGATGGGGTCCCATTTTTCCACGATGCAGAGGAAGCTCGTTTTGGGGGTTTCGAAAGCCGTGGCGGTGAAAGGGATTGCCCTTTGGCTTTCGATGAATTTGTCCACCCGGGCGTCGCTGAGGGCGGGATTCAGCCATTGAAGGAGGCTCCTCGCCGCCAGAACGGAACTCGCCCAGTCGGCGCGGCTGGTTTTATAATCCGCATCGTGAGCGGCCTTGTTTCCCAGGATGCGAAGCCGGTTGAGCTGAACAAGGATTTCCGGCGGAGCTTCCATGGTTTCATGGACATATTGCATCCGCGCGAAAAGACCGCTGAAGCTGAAGCCGCTATCGGAACTGAGTTCTTTGTAAATGCCTTCGACCAGGCGGCGAAGCTGGGGCAGCTTGTCGTTGGGGTCTTGGGTGGAGGCAATCAGTTCGTTGAGCTGGGAATAGGCTTCAACGATTTGCTCCGGGGGAAATTGGCTCACTTTCCAGCTTTTTTACGCTTGAGGTAGCTGGCTTTAACCCAGCCCCAGTTTAGGATTAGATGCAGGATGGCAGCCAAAAAGAAGAGGGCGCCGGAGATGAAGTGAAGCTGGCGCCAGGGTTCCAGCTCGGTGATGTTGTAGCCGACCAAGCCGACCAGCGTGAAAATGACCGTTAAAAGGAGGATGGGGTTTAGTATTTTGAGAATTTTGGGGTTCATTGTTCTTCCTCCACTTCTTCAGAGGTTTCAAAAAAGGCTTGGACAAAAGCTTCGGCATCAAAGACTTCGAGATCGCCGATGCCCTCACCCACTCCGATGAAACGCACGGGCAAATCGAGGTTGTGTTTGAGGTTGAAGATGATTCCGCCCTTGGAGGTGCCATCATATTTACTGAGAACCAGCCCGGTGAGGGGCATGACTTTGTGGAAGTTAACAGCTTGGGAAATGGCGTTTTGGCCTGTGGTGGCGTCCACAACGAGCAGGGATTGATGAGGCGCTTCGGGAATCAATTTCTTGATGGTGCGGTCAATTTTGCTGAGCTCCAACATCAGGTTTTCACGCGTGTGTTGGCGTCCGGCGGTGTCTATCATAACCACGTCGAAATCACGAGCCAGAGCGGAGGCGATGCCATCGTAAATCACGGAGGCGGGGTCGGCATTCTGATGGGAGCGGATGAGAGTGGCACCGGCACGCTCAGCCCAGATGGCGAGCTGTTCGATGGCGGCGGCGCGGAAGGTGTCACCGGCAATAATCATGACGCGTTTTCCAGCCTGAACGAGGGCGTTCGCCATTTTTCCGATACTGGTGGTTTTTCCCACTCCGTTCACGCCCACAAAGGCAATCACGTAGGGTTTGGCGTCGATTTCATCGAAGAGGTTGCCCAGTTCCGCGTAGTCTTTGAGCAGGATATTCTGCATGATCTCACCGAGGACGGTTTGAACCACGCCGGCGTCTGTAATCCTATCCACGCGGATGCGCTCCGTGAGGCTGTCCATGATGGTTTGGGTCATTTCAACCCCGGTGTCGCAGCGGATCAAAATCTCCTCGATTTCTTCCATCAGTTCGTCGTCAACCTTGCCTCGCAGCTTGACCGCTTCGGCAATTTTGCCCAGGAAACCGCTTTTGGTGCGGGCAAGTTTCGTTCTAAGTTTAGTGATCAGGCTCATATTTTATTCTCCAAAAAATTAGCTATTGATTCCCGCGAAGGTAAAAATCCCTCTAAGAGCGGGTTTTGAGCCCTGTCCCCCACATTTGGGGTTGACAGGGACACTGTCTGCCATAAAATAGTTCCATTGCTAAACGTCAATTAAAATTTATAAGAGGCCAGCCATGCAAAGCACAAAATTCAAGCCGATTTTCATGTTGGCGCTGCTGTTTCCGCTCATCGGAGCCGTTTTGGGATATTTTATCGGAAACATCGGACAACCCATAGAGCCGCAGACAGTTTCGTCGATAAGTGACCCAGAACTGGGCGAGATTATCGAGATTTACAAATCCGATACCGCCCCAGCCGGAAAAGCGTATAAAAGACCGGGCGCTTTGGAGCTGGGATTGTTTCTGGCGCTGGTTTGTGGAAGTGTGGCAGTGATTTATCACTATTTGAAGAATCCCTGGGCCTGGGTGGTCGTGTTTGTCCTGGCTCTGGTCTTTTCCCTGATAATCAGCCCCAAAATGGGTGTGGGACTAAGCTTGTTTTTCCTGGCTAATCTGGCGTTGGCGGCTTTGATGACCCTGATGATAAAATTCCTGTTTTTCCTGAAAGCCATCACACGTTTCAGAATGATTCTCTCCTCGCTTTTGGGCGCCGGGCAGGTCGCGGTTTGGTATCGGGGCATGTATTTCCTCACAAAACGAGGTGATTTTCCGAGCTGGTCATCGGCTTATGTGAACGCCCTGTTGATGTTTGTGTTTATCGCCTATGGGCTCACGCTGGCAGACCTCTTCATCCAACGCGTTGAAACGCGTGAAATCCAAGCCAGCAGAGCTTCCGATGATGAGGACGAAGATGCTTGATGACCGCGAATTTTTTGTTCTGGAGCCTGGGGAAGGCTTTTTGGAACCAGCGAAAATCTTTGAAAACAATCAGCCTCTGCATCTGGAAATAGGTTCCGGAAAAGGTGAATTTCTCTCTCAATACGCGCCGCTTCATCCCGAGTGGAATTTTCTGGGCTTGGAAGCCGCCGATAAAAGAATACGCAATATTTTGAAAAAAATCAGCCCGGAACGCCATCCCAACGTGCGTTTGATGCGTATGATGGTGGACGAAAAAATAGCGGAACTTCTGCCTGAGAAATCGGTGGCCTGCGTTTATATCCAACATCCAGACCCCTGGCCCAAGCGGCGACACCACAAACGCCGGCTTTTTCAGCCCGCTTTTCTGGGGGCTTTGGCTGGAGTGATGAAACCCGGAGCGGAGCTGCACATCGCCACCGACCACGAGGAATACAGCTTCTGGATTGCGGAAATGATGTTGAAACAGGAGGAATTTGTGTCGCTGCAAAATGAGGTTATCCAAAGCAGCCCCAGCCTCCAAGACCACGTGGCGACCTGGTATGAAACCGAACAGCGGCGTCAAGGTTTTGAACCGTATTTTATGCTCTTCAAACGAATCTGAGCGCCGATGACCGCATTCTCCCTACAGGATATTTGCGCTGAAAAGCTGTGGCTGGCGCCCTTGGCTGGCTTTACTGACCGCGCTTTCCGGCAGCTTTGCAAGGAAAATGGCGCAGACGTGTTGGTGAGCGAAATGGTGAGCGCGGATGGGCTAAGCAGGGATTCCTTGAGAACCATCCAATACGCGCATTTTGAGGAAGTTGAGCGTCCTTTCGGCATCCAAATCTTTGGTTCAGAGCCTTCGGTGATGGCGAAAGCGGCGGAGTATTGTCTGGATTTCCAGCCGGATTTCATCGATATAAACATGGGCTGTCCGGTTAGAAAAGTGGTGAAACGCGGAGCAGGCAGCGCCCTGATGAGAGAGCTTCCCAAAGCCAGGGAGATTGTGAGCGAGGTCAAATCCGCATTGGGGGGTTCCTGTTTTCTGGGGGTGAAATTTCGCAGCGGCTGGAGTCTTGAAGAGCTGAACTACATTGAGTTTGGCAAAATGGTGGAGGAGGCTGGCGCGGATTTTATTTGTCTGCACGCCCGCACTCAAAGCCAGATGTTTTCCGGACAGGCGGATTGGGCTCACATCGCCGCTCTTAAAAAAGAAGTGAGCTTGCCTGTAATCGGAAATGGCGACGTGAAAACACCGGAGGATGTGGGCAGAATGATGGCTGAAACGGGCTGTGATTCCGTGATGATTGGCCGTGGCGCCCTGGGGAAACCGTGGATATTTTCGCAGAGCAAACAGCTCTGGGAAAGCGGCGACTATAATCCGATAACCAAAAACCAGCTTTTGGAAACCATTTTCCGGCAGATTGAACTGTCTTTGAAATTCAAGCCGGAACGCGTTGTGTATAAAGAACTTCGCTCACAGCTTTGTCACTATACGAAAGGGTTGATTGGTTCGGCGGAATTACGGCGCGCCATAAATCAGGCTGAAAGCACAGAGCAAATCAAGGAACTGATTCGGGAAAGTGAAACTTTCAGGCTGCTTTGAGCCCTCCGACTTTCAAATCACTTTTCAGGCGGTATCGCCACCAAAAACAAGCTCAATCTCCCGCTGAGCGTTTTCAACCGTGTCCGAGGCGTGAACCGCGTTTTGGGTGATTCCCTCCGCGTAAAGATGGCGGATTGTTCCCGGTTCACGTTCATCGGGATTCGCTGAGCCCACAAGCTTCCGGAGCTCTTCCACCGCGTTTTCTTTTTCCACCAACAGGGCTAGATTGGGTCCGGAAACCATGAAATCCACCAGGCGTTCATAAAAATCCTTACCACGGTGCATGGCATAGAATTCGCCCGCTGTTTCAGGCGTGAATCGCAGGTCTCTCACCCTCAGGATGTGGAAACCGGCTTCCTCCAAAATGGAGATGATGTGCCCCACATGATGATGTTCAATCGCGTTGGGCTTGATCAGCAGCAGAGTCTGCCGGTTCATCGGATGGGATAAACAGTCTCGATATAATCCAGGGCGGCAACTTTAATCGCGATGTCGCGGTTTAACACCCTGCTCATCTTCACTTTGTGCATCAGGATTTCCGTCCAGATTTCGTAAATTTCGCCGGGCTTGAACTCCATGGCGGTGTACTGTTTGAGCATATCCTGATAGTATTCATCGCGGTCGGTGTCCACACGCGCAATCACCAGCTTGTGGCTGTCGCCAAGGGTGTCATAATCTTTGTGGCGGATGTCAATCACCGCGTATCCAAGTTTTAACAGGTTCTCATAATTGATTTGGAACTCATCGAAGTTGGCCATTTTATCTCTCCAGTGCTTAATTTTCTCGACAAAAAAGGGGGTCTCTGTAATCTGGATTCACGCTTTTTTAATAAATGCTAAAAGTCAAGCAAAAACTGCAAAGGTCCCCGCCAACTTGCCCACGCCAAAAGCACAAGGCTTTGTTTGGATTGATGTTGGGGGCTCAAAAACAAAAAAGGAATACATGGGAATATTTAAGCTCAAAACCGATTACAGCCCCAGCGGTGACCAGCCAGAAGCAATCATCGCTCTGGAGGAAGGAATCCGCGCCGGAAAACAGCATCAAGTGCTCTTGGGTGTGACGGGAAGCGGAAAAACCTTCACCATCGCGAATCTCATCTCCCGCTTCGACCGACCAACCCTGGTGCTTTCCCACAATAAAACGCTCGCGGCTCAGCTTTACGGGGAATTGAGGCAACTTTTCCCGGAAAACGCGGTGGAATATTTCATCAGCTATTACGATTATTATCAGCCGGAGGCCTACATCCCCGGTAAAGACATCTATATTGAAAAAGATTCCGACATCAACGAACAAATCGAAAAACTGCGCTTGAGAGCCACCATGAGCCTGATGGAACGCCGGGACGTTATCATCGTGGCTTCCGTTTCCTGCATCTACGGTCTGGGCGTACCGGAGGAATATCGCGAAGCGCTCATCCGCCTGGAAACGGGAATGAAGATGGATAGAGATGAATTGCTCAAAAAGCTGGTGGCAGCCCATTACAGCCGCAACGACATAGCTTTTGAGCGCGGCGCCTTCAGGGTGAGAGGCGACATCGTGGACATCTATCCCGCGTATCTGGAACACTGCCTGAGAGTGGAGTTTTTCGGCGATGAGATCAGCCGTTTGGAAAAACTGCATCCCATCTCATATCAAAGCCTGGGGGAGGTTTCCGAATATCCGGTTTACCCAGCCATCCACTTTTTGATGGGAGAGGAAAAACTGCAAAAAGCACTGGTTTCCATCGAGGATGAAATGAACGAGCGCGTGGCTTGGTATCTGGCAAACCAGCGCTACGTTGAAGCCGACCGACTGCAATCCCGAACCAGATTTGACCTGGAAATGTTGGCGGAATTGGGCTATTGTTCCGGCATTGAAAACTATACGCGTCACCTCACCGGCGCCAAACCGGGAGAGCCGCCGAACTGTCTTTTGGACTATTTTCCAGAGGATTTTATCTTCGTAATCGATGAATCCCACGCCACCATTCCCCAGGTGCACGGCATGTATGGCGGCGATTACACCCGCAAAAAGAACCTGGTGGATTACGGCTTCCGGCTGCCTTCGGCTTTTGACAACCGTCCGCTGCGCTTTGATGAGTTTGAAAAATATCTGCGTACGGTGGTTTTCGTCTCCGCCACCCCGGCAGATTATGAACTGGAGCTGACCCAAGGAGAAATCGTGGAACAGGTTATCCGCCCCACCGGACTGTTGGACCCCGAAATCGAAATCAAACCCATCCATAATCAGGTGGACGACCTCATTATCCAGATTCGGGAACGAGTGGCAAAAAACCATAAGGTGCTGGTGATGACCCTCACCAAACGCATGAGTGAAGACCTCAGCATCTACCTGCAAAACGCCGGTATCAAAGCCCGCTATCTGCACAGTGAGATTGATTCCATTGAGCGCGCCCAAGTTATACGCAGTCTGCGTTTAGGGGAATATGATGTGATTGTGGGCGTAAACTTGCTCCGTGAGGGTTTGGATTTGCCAGAAGTGTCGCTGGTGGCAATTTTGGACGCGGACAAAACCGGCTTTCTGCGTTCGACCCGCTCCCTCATCCAGATTTCCGGACGCGCAGCGAGAAACATCGATGGCAAGGTGGTTTTCTATGCGGATGAAATCACGGACGCCATTCAACAAACCCTCGATGTTACCAACCGTCGTCGCGCCAAGCAATTGAAATACAACGAGGAACACGGCATCACTCCGCGCACAATCAGCAAAACCATCGATCAAATCATGCAATCAACAGCCATCGCGGAAGGCTATGCCTCCATCGGCGAGGAAGAAGAGGAAAAAGACCTCAAGCCCTCAAAGGAAGATTTCTACCAATATCTGGATCTGGACAACAAGGACAAGATGATTGGGCTTTTAAAAAAGGAAATGAAACGAGCCGCTTCCAAGCTGAATTTTGAACGAGCCGCCGAATTGAGGGACAAAATAGCGGAGCTGCAAAAGGGGTGACCCCGGCTCACTTCCTCCCGTAATCCAAGTAGAGCCTCACTCCCAGCGGTCTGTGGTCCGAAACTTTATTGGCATAGTTTTGCCAGGTTCCCATGTATTCATCCACCCGGATGACCCGGCAAACAGCATCCGGGGCTTCAAAGGCTTCAAAAAGCTCGTTGGTAATCAAAATATGGTCGATGTGTGAAAGGTAAGTGGGGTAGGAAACGTTGTTGTAGGTTGGTTTCAGCGCGATATCCATGTCCGCGAATCGATATTCATCCGGTTTATCCAGAAAAGACAGAAAAACGTTGTATTCACGCGGCTCGGCGATTTGGTCGTTCATATCTCCCAAAACCATCACCCTGTCGTTTGGAAAATGTTCCACAATATACTGGTCGAGAAGCTGACAAGCCAGTCGGCGGCGATATTCCTCGTCCCAGGGGTCGTCTTCATCGATGTAGTTATCTCCGAACGCCTTCAAATGGTTGTTTATCAAAATGACGGGGGTTCCCTTGAAACTGCATTCCAAAACGTAGGGCGCCCTGGGAAAAGGATGGGTTTGCCCGGTGTAGATTGTATAGGCGTTTTGAACCTCCACCGTGCGCGTATCATATAGATATGCAAGGCGATAGCTGTTTGTGGCATTATAAATATAGCCCTCGTAATGGGGAATCATCCCCACCAGCTCGTGAAAGGCATTATAATCCATAATCTCCTGAAGGGCAATCACATCCACTTCCAACTGGGGTATGATTTGAGCGATGGTTTCCATGCTGGCCTGGCTGAGTGGAAAAGTCTGAAGGTTCCAGGTGACCACGTCGAAGCTGGCATCGGTTCCAAACCGCAGAACGTTTTGCTCCAGCGGCGGAGTGAGCGGAATGTTTCTGCCACAGCCCCCAAAAAAGAGAGAGGTGATAGCCAACACACATAAAACTATATACTTGTTTTTGATTTTCATCCTATATCCTTGTTTCAAATCGAAAGCGTTTGAGCTTGCAAGATTTTTTCCAAAAACCATGTTAAATCAAAAGCTCCGCCGCTTGGGAATATTTTTTGCATATACTTGGGCAGAAATATGGGAGAACGTAAATGCGAACCACTTTATTGATTATTATAGCGCTGTCCCTGAGCCTGCTGGGCGCAGTGGCGGCGGATTTTTGTTTAACCACCGCCTCCGGCGTCGAGGCGCGGCTCCACAATCTGCGTCTTGAACCTTTGCGGGATGCTGATACTTCCGATTCTGAATATCCGCAAACCATCTTTGTTTCCAAAACCTATGCCCTGCCTTTCCAGGATGCGGAATTGCAGGTCCACGCTCTTGAGTGGAACGTGTTTGACCGTCAGGGAAGGCTTCTTTACACGGAGCAAAACAGAAACATCGATGCCTTGTCCATCGGAAACAAATTCACCTTCAGGGAAATGCGCGGATTCACCGTTTTGATTCAAACACAATTTGAAGAAGGTGAGAACATCCGAACCCTTTCCAGCGCTGAATTCAGCCTCAACGGAAACCAGCCAATCCAGCTTCCCACCAGCGTTTCCCCCGCTTTCGTGGATGCCTATCGAGAATTGGCGGATAACTACACGAGTTCCTACCTCCGCGACCTACCCGTGTCGCGTCCCAAGATGCTCATTCTCAGTCACACAAACCTTGCCAACTACCAAAAGGATTTCATTCAATGGAAGCGCCAGCTTGGTTTTGATGTGTTTGTGGCATATCAAAGTGAAATTGGAACCACTCTCACCGACTATCGCAACTTCATCAGAAACCACTATGAAGAGCATCGCTGCGATTATCTCCTGCTTTTGGGTGACGCCACCGGGCAGGGACCCTACACCATTCCCACCGCCTTTTTCCCCTCTCCGGAATACAATGAAAATGACGCGGATGACCACCAATACACGCTTTTGGAAGGTGACGACTATTTTCCAGAAATGCTGGTGGGACGTTTTTCATTCAACGAAATTTCGGAATTCATCTCCATGGCAAACAAAACCGTTCTTTACGAAAAAACACCATTTATGGGAAACACGTCCTGGATGAAGCGCGGCTTGGCAGTGGCTGGAAACTATGCTGAAGGAGGATTGCGCCCAACCACTCCGGTTCATATGTCCCGCTGGCTCAGAGAAAAAATGTTGGGAATCGGCTACACCGTTGTGGACACGGTTTTCTATCCTCCCACCTACCCCGGCACCTCTGATATCATAGGTTCCATCAACCAGGGTGTGCAGTTCGTCAGCTATCGCGGTTGGGGCGACGCCAACGGTTGGCACTTCCCTTCTTTCCATAATCCCGACTTGGACGCCACCTACAACGGACCCAGAATGCCGGTGGTCTTTTCCATCGTTTGCAACACGGGAGATTTTGCCAACTCCGTGAACCCCTGTTTTGGCGAAAAATGGATGCGGATGGGAAGCATGGCTCAGCCCAACGGATGTGTGGCCTTCGTGGGACCTTCCGACCTCCATACAAAAACCAGATATAACAATTCCATCGGCAGCGGGGCTTTCCGAAGTATTTTCGATTATGGCGTGCGAGGCTTTGGCTCCAGCGTGCTGATGGGAAAAGTGGAACTGTATAAAAACTTTCCAAACGAACTTGCCCCGGAACAATACGTCTCCTTCTATTTCCACGTTTACAATCTTTTGGCAGATCCCAGCCTCAATATGTGGGTGTTGGTTCCTCAGGAATTCCCTCAAGACATTGTGGAAGGAGGAACTCAAATCCCGCTCAGCGCCTCTCACGTCCGTGTGGATATTCCCGGAAACAAGGGCGCCATGGTGACCGGAACCCGCGATGGACTTGAATTCACCCACGCCCAGGTGAAGGATGGTTTTGCCATTTTGCCCATCACCCCTGGCGATACCAGTGATATCACCCTTACAGTCAGCCAGGAAAATCGCGTTCCCAGAATTCTCACTCTCAATGTTTCCACCGAGGTTGGTGTCGGCATCGTGGAAAACAACGCTGCCCAACAGTTTCTTTCACCGGGTGAAACCTTTAACGCTGAAATCACTTTGAAAAACTTTTCCGACACAGCTCTGCAAATTGACCAGCTTGAAATCGACGCCGCGGAATTTGCCGACGTGAGCTATAGTCACAGCCCCTTCAACCTTGCCCCGGGCGCCAGTCAAAACATCCAGTTTAGCATTCAAGGACACGAAAACATCATTCCCCGCCGCAACATCACCTTCAGCCTCCAGATTCCCCAGCAACCCGTACAACAATTTCAGATGTATGGTGGCGGCGCCGAATTCAGCATCATCAGCCACAGCGGCTACTTCAAAAATGGAGCAACTTCCGAAGTTCATTTCGAGCTGATAAACAGAGGCGTGAGCACCATCAACGCCGCCACGGTTCGCTGCGTTTCCCTCACCGAAGCCGCGGTTTTTCAAGATGAAATTATCCAGCTTGGAACCGTTGCCCCTGGTCAAATCATATCCTTCAACACCCACATAACTATCGGCCAATTGGTTTGGAACGGGCGCAACCTCCCCATGAAATTGTTGCTTTCCAGCGGCGATTATGAAAATACGGTTTTCTACAGCCTCACCGCCGGAACGCCTCAAACCACCTCTCCCACCGGGCCGGATGAATATGGATATTTTGCCTACGACAGCTTCGATACCGATTTCGACCAAGTTCCGGTTTATGAGTGGATTGAAACCGATCCCGCTCTGGGTGGCCAGGGAACAGTTTGGGAGGTGATGGATGATGGCTCTCTCACAGTGGATTTACCTTTCAGCTTCCGGTTTTACGGCCGCGATTACCACCATGTAACCATGTGTTCAAATGGCTGGATCTCACTTCTGCCGACGGATATGGTGGATTTTTATAACCATTACATTCCCGCCGCGCTGGGGCCAAACGCCATGATTGCAGGCTATTGGGACGACCTCAAGGGCATGAAAACCGGGATTGATGACCAAGGCGCTGGAATTTTCAACAACATCCGCCTCGTCCGCTGGCACGACATCGCGAACAATCGCTATATTGTGCAATGGAATGATGCCTACAATCAATATAATATCGACCTCATGGAAAACGCCTCCCTGGAAAAATTCCAAATCATTCTCTATCCCCAGGAAGACCGTGATGGCGACATCGTTATTCAATATCACACCGTTGATAATCCCGGCATCACCACGAACTATTGCACCGTGGGAATTGAAAACCATAACCAAACTGTTGGCTTGGCATATACCCACGCGAACCAGTATTCACCCACTGCGACCCCTCTGCAAGCTGGACTGGCAATCAAATTCACCACCAATCCTCCGGATCCCTACCTTTCCGGCAATGATCCCGCCTTGCCGCCGCTTTTCCAGCTCCAGCAAAACTTCCCCAATCCTTTCAATCCAAGCACCACGCTGGCTTTCTCCATCCCGGCTTCATCTCATGCCGAGCTTGCCATCTACAACAGTAGGGGCCAGCTTGTGAAAACCCTTTGGAATGACAGCTTGAACGCTGGAAACCACAGCCTGGTTTGGGACGGACGCGACGACACGGGACATCCCGTGGCTTCCGGAATCTATCTTTACAAATTAAACGCGGGTGGTCAGAGCCAAACGCGCCGCATGCTGCTTCTGAAATAAAAAAAATGGGAGCCGGGACTTCTTCAGCTCTGAGGCAGTTCCGGCTTCCACAATTTATAAATCGGAGCTTTTGGTCTTTCCGGGCTGCGCCGCTTATTCTTGAGTTACTTTTTTAGCCCTCAAATGAAGCGGGTTTCAAATATAAATTTGCCAGCTTTAAGAAAGTGGATTATTATTATGGTTAAACAATGACGTTTGATGGTAAACCTCCTCAAACGATTTCAAACAAAAAGGAATTGAAAATGAAAAAGACACTTATTTTGATCGTTCTGACCATCGGCGTGGCTGCCATGTTCGCCCTGCCGCTGAACACCGGCCAAATGCAACTCAACGTTGGCACAGGCTTCACAAATTATGGCCTGCCCGTTTATGTGGGCTTGGATTATGGCGTCAACCCTGATATCACGGTTGGTGGTGAAGCTTCCGCCCGTTTCCAAGATCATGGCACTTGGGTGGGCATCTATGCCAATGGAAACTATCACTTTGTGAACCTGCTGAATCTACCCTCAAACACCGACTTCTACGCAGGACTCAACCTCGGCTTCGACATGTGGCTGGCAGACAATGAATATTCCAATAGCTACAACTCCGGCTTGCACTTGGGTCTCCAGGTCGGCGGCCGCTATTACTTCACAGACCAACTGGGCGTGAATGTTGAGTTTGGCGGTGGAACGGTTTCCGGCGGAAAGGTTGGAATTTCCTACAAACTGTAAAATTGCATTTATCGGTAAACATACAATAATAAACGCGGGAGTTTTGCCTTCCGCGTTTTTTGTTTGGCTTTGGGATTGCCAGAGTTGTAAGGCTCAGAGCCACAGAGCTTGCGATATATAATCCCGACCATAATCGAAGTCGGGTTTAAGGATTTAAATAAATATGTCCCGGACGCTTGCCTTGCCAGCTTTTCCGGATTAGATTATCCGCAACAAGATTATCATATAAAAGGAACATAACATGATCGACAAAACCAAACTTGAAGAAGTTCTGGACAAGGTTCGCCCTGCCATCCAAGCTGACGGTGGAGATGTTGAATTGGTGAACATTCGCGAAGATAACGTGGTTGAGGTCCGCCTCACCGGCGCTTGTCGCGGCTGCCCGATGGCCACGCTCACCCTCAAAGCCGGAATCGAACGCATTGTGAAGGAAGAGATCCCCGAAGTGAAGGAAGTGGTCTCAGTTAAATAGACTGGTTTTATTAACAATTCCAATGATTACCGCGTCCAATTGGTCGCGGTTTTTTTGTGACTATCGTGTTCATTTAAACGATGTTGAGATGATTCGACAATTTCCAGTCAAAACTTTTCATTGACAATCTTGGGGGGTGGGTTGAAATGTCTCAAAGCTTGCGGTTAGGCTGGACTGCGTTTTGGAATTTCCCTCCAAATTGGACTGATCCTGCTTCCCCCGCAAAAAAAAGACACTTATAGGAGAAACACATGCACTGCACAAATTGTGGAAAAGAAGTCGACCCCAAAGCTGTTATCTGCCCATCCTGCGGCGTACAGATCAACCAAAACGCCCCCATAGTCGAGGGCGAAGGTAAGGATTGGCTCACTGCTCTTTTACTTTGTCTCTTTATTGGACCCCTCGGGATCCACAGATTCTACACCGGACACACTGTTATCGGCATCATCCAGATTTTAACTGTCGGCGGGTGTGGAATTTGGACTCTTATCGATCTGATCCAGATCATCACCGGGTCTTTCCGCGATGCGAACGGTAACCCGTTGGTTAAGAAAAACTAAGCTCTCACGAGCGATATTCTCGATAATCTGGATCACAGGCCTGACCCTCTTTCTGGCGCTCACACCGCTGGCAAGCTTGGAACAGGGACGCAGCCTGTGCCTCATTAAAAACATTAGCGGACATAATTGCCCTGGCTGTGGTATCACCAGGGCAATTGCCGCTATCCTCAAGGGCAAATTCACCGTAGCTTTTTCCTATAACCCCCTCATTATAGTCGTTTTTCCTCTGCTTGCCTGGGTAATT
>JAAYKA010000093.1 GCA_012522635.1 Candidatus Cloacimonadota bacterium | reverse complement strand
TGTATCGTACAACCGCATCGGCGGGAATGGCGGTATTCACTGTAATCTGCTGAGCCGTTGCGTAAACTCCCGGTGCCGGTGTGAACACAGGTGTGTTGAAAGCAACCTGGCCTGTGACAAGATAAGTGGCAGAAACAGTTTCACTGGGAGTCCAGTCGTTCATGAAACCCTTGACCTTGATCACTGTAGTTCCAGGTCCCACCGAGATGGGATTCACATACGCGGGTGAAAGTTGGCTGGGTTCGCTGCCGTTCGTGGTGTAGCGCAGGGTTGCAGTTGTGGGCAAAAGCGCCGGAACGAGCGTAATGGTCTGCGCGCTCTGATATGTTCCTGCGGGTGGATTGAAGGTTTCCTCAGCCAGAATCACCTGTCCCGTCATCACATAGCTGGCACTGTACACCGGGCTGGGCAGCCAGTTTTCCTTGAAAGCCCTGGCCTTCAAGATGATGCTCGTATTCAGAGGCAACTGGATCGGATCTTCATATATGTCA
Source organism: Candidatus Cloacimonadota bacterium (assembly GCA_012522635.1). Lineage (NCBI taxonomy): Bacteria > Pseudomonadati > Candidatus Cloacimonadota > Candidatus Cloacimonadota bacterium. The sequence continues at coordinate 4,940 of JAAYKA010000093.1, read as the reverse complement.
GACAGTTCCGTGGGGTCATCACCATTTATGGTATAGCGGACAATCGCGTCACTTGGAACAGGACTGTTCAAAACAACCGTCTGCTCTGTAGCATAAACCCCGGCGGGAACGCTGAATACAGGCGCTGGGATGCTCACCTGCCCTGTGACAGTGTAGCTTTCCTGTGTAATCTCACTGGATTGCCAGCCGCTTTTAAAAGCACGGGCGCGGATGGTGACACTGCTATCCAGATTAACAATGATGGGTGTGTTATATAGATTTGAGCTTTGTGTGGGCTCGTCTCCATTTGTTGTATAACGGATTGTGGCTCCCGGCGTGGAGGTGCTCAAAACCACGGATGTGGCCTGAGTGTAGATGCCGCCTGCGGGGCTGAAACTCACATCAGCAACGGTTCCGGTAACATTGTAGTTGGCTGAAACCACAGGACTTGGGTTCCATCCATCCCGATAGGCGATGGCCTGCAGAAAGAGGCTGCTGTCCTCACCCACATAAATCGGGTCACTATACAGAATTCCGCTGGTGGGTGAAGGTGTTGAGCCATCAGTGGTATAGCGAATGGACGCATTTTCGGTGGTTGTGCTGATACCCACATTAATGGGCTCAAAATATGTACCGGTGGGATGCGTAAACATCGGAGCCGCCACTTCCGGCACAGCAATATTGATAACATAGCTGGCGTTCGAGATGAGAGACGGATTCATCCCAGTTTTATACGCAATCGCCTTCACGGTGGTGGTTTCAGAAATGTTCAAGGGTCCGTTATAAATCTCACCAACCGAAGTGGAAGGCTCATTTCCGTCCGTGGTATAGCGGATGGTGGCTTCCGGAGTCTGGGTGCTAATCGTAACCTGAATCGGTTCCGTGTAAATACCGGAAGCTGGATTAATCTCCGGTGTTGCCACAGTCTCAATCGGAATCACGATCACATACTGCACCGTGGTCACAGGCGAAGGATCAAACCCATCTTTGAAGCCGCGCGCTTTAATCACGGCGTTGCTGGAAACCACGAAACTGCCTTCATAAACGGTTCCATTCTCCAAAGTGGGCTCATCCCCGTTAATTGTATAAACCAGTGTGGCTTCCGGGGTCGCGCTGGTGATGTTCACCGTCTGCGGTGTGTTATAAACTCCACTGCCAGGCTGAATTACCGGCGCGGCAACCACCGGCAGCGGGATATTTATATCAAAGCTGGCACTGCTGATGGAGGATGGATGCCAGTTTTCAAGCGACGCAATGGCTTTCAAAACCAAATCCTCATTCACCAAGATTGGGTTTGCCGAATCGTAAACCAAACCCTCTCCGGGAACGGGTTCCGCACCGTTAAGAGTGTAATTTATCAAGGCTCCGGGGGTGGCTGTGTTCAGGGTCACAAGCTGCGCCGAAGTGTATGTTCCCCCATTGGGCACGATGCCAACAGGCTTCACATAAAAGTCGTAAGTCGCGGTGCTAACATTGGAAGGCAGCCAGTTCGCGCGATATGCCCTGGCCTTCAAAACTCTGTTTTGATCAATATGAACGGGGCTATTGTAAAGCATTCCGTTGCTTTCACTTGGCTCAGTTCCATCGAGTGTGTAATAGATCGCTGAACCAGCCGGAAGGGTGGAAATCGACACGTTGAAAGGATCGGAATAATCGCCTCCCAACACGGAAAAGAGCGGATCCGCCACAGGACCGTTGATCACAAAACTGTGGGAAATAACGCTTGAGCTAATCCACTGGTCACGGAACGCGATTGCCCTGACGGTTGTGGTAACTTCCACGTCGAAGGGGCCTTCATACAGGATTCCATTCTCCGGACTGGGGATGCTGTTGTCGGTGGTATAGCGGATGGAAGCGCCTGCCGTGCTGGTACTTATCGTCACATTTTGCGTGGAGGCATAGCTTCCAGCCGGAGGTGTGATGCTGGGATTTGCCACCACAAACTGATATTCCGCCATCGCGATGGGCGAATCCAGCCAGTTTTCCAGCCTGGCAATTGCTTTGACCACAGTGTGACCCTGCACGCTGAAGGGGCCTGTGTAAAGCGGACTGACTTCAGGAATTGGATCGCTGTTGTCGGTCGTATAATAAATCCTTGCCGCGGCGGGAATCACGCTGATGCCAACGGTTTGCGAGCTGGTGAAATACCCACCGGAGGGACTGATAACCGGCATTGCCACAGGACCGTTAATCACGTAGGAAGCCGATGAAACCGGCGAATCATCCCAGCCTTCCAGCCAGGCCATTGCTCTGATGGTTTTATTTGCTGAAACCTCGATGGGACCGGCATAAACCTCACCATGGGTGGGGCTGGGAGTGCTGCCATCCGTGGTATAACGGATTTCAGCGGTTTCAGGAATGGCGGAAAGCGTAACGTTCTGCGCGGTGGCATATTGCCCGGATGGCGGATCAAATTGCGGAGCGCTCACTGTGCCGGTGATGTAATACTGCGCGTCGCTGATCCCGCTTACGTTCCAGCCGGTTTTATAGGCACGGGCGCGCAGCAGAACATCGCTGTCAATGTGGATGGGAGTGCCCGCCACATACAGGGTTCCGTTTGTCTGGCTGGGCTCCGTACCATTGTCTGTATAATAAATTGAAGCGTCGGGTGGATTCACCGAAACATAAACATCAACCGGGGTGGTATAAGTTCCAGCACCAGGCGTGAACACTGGATCGGCAATGTTTCCGATGATGGTGAAAATGGCTCCATAAACTTGGGATTCCCGCCAGTTTTCTTTGTGGGCCATGGCTTTAAGAGTGCTGCTGCTGGTGATTTGGATGGGACCAGAATAAATTTCTCCATGCGTGGGGTCGGGGTCGCTGCCGTCAGTGGTGTAGCGGATTTCGGCTCCCTCTGTGGCGCTGCTGATTTCCACCATCACGGATACGGAATGCGTGCCGCCATCGGGGTTAAATGTCGGTGTGGCAACTGTTCCCGTCACTTCGTAGTAACGTTCGACCACAAAGCTGGATAACCAGCCAGTTTGAGTGGCAATGGCTTTGATGGTCTTACTGGTTTCCAAGCCAATCTGGATGCCGTTCACAAAATCATACAATGTGGAAAATTCATCTGGCTCGGAACCGTCATCTGTATAATGTATCTGCGCTTCCGGTGCGCCGGGAACGCTGAGCCTCACAGTGATGGGATCCTGATATATGCCTGCTGCAAGATCAAATTCCGGGGCAGGCAAAATGCCGATGCTGTAAACGCCTTCGGTGACGGCGCTGTCATCCCAGAATTCCTTGAAAGCACGCGCCTTGATGGTGTGCAAACCATTTAATAGAGTTATTGGTGTTGTGTATAAAGTTGAGCCTACCGCTTCAGGGAAAGGATCGCTGCCGTCGTCACTATACCAAATCTCGGCGTCTTCGGTTGTGCTGCTAATCTGCAGTTCAATTTGAGAGGAAAAACTTCCCGGAGCGGGGTCAAAAACAGGCGCGGCAACCGTGCCCGTGATGATAAATTCTCCGCTGAAAATCTCGCTGGGCTCAAAACCCGGATATTGGGCAAAAGCCTTAATCTGGGTGGTTTCCTCCAGCCAGATTGGTCCACTGTAAAGCATGGTTGGGTCGGCAATTGGCTCATTGCCATCGGTGCTAAAATAGATGGGAGCGCCAGCCGGAGACGTATTCTCGCTGAGGCTCACAAACATGGGAATGGTGCTGTAACCGGGCTCGGGGTCAAAAACCGTACCGTTGGCAAAGGGATTAAACACCGTGCGCGTGCTGATATTATATTGATACTCGTATTCCAAGCTGGGCAGCCAGTCTTCCAGATGGGCTTGAAACTTTATCAGGGTGGATTGTGTCAGTTCGATCCGCTGTCCGCTGGAATAAATCTGGGCGCTGGGATTTGCCGGCACAGGGTCGGTTTCATCCAGCGTGTAGTAAACCGCTGCAGCACTGGGATACACGCTGAGTCCCTGGATTTCCACATCCAAGCTTTCGCCATGATTGATCACAAAACCTTCCGGAATTGGCGCCGGATTCATATCATGGGAATCAACCTGCACTGTTCCAGTGATTTGATAAACATGGGTAATCGTTTCACTGTCCAACCAATCTTCCCGCGTGGCTTTTGCTTTCAGGGTCAGGCTGCTTTCACCGGGAATCGAAATCGGATTTTCGTAAACCTGGGTACCCGGTTCGCCGGGAACAGGCTCTCCCCCATCGGTGGTATAATAAATCACCGCGGAAGAAGTGGAACTGCTCAACGCAACATATTGGGCGGCATGGTGTAAACCTCCAGGCGGGTTGAACACAGGTGCAGCCACGGTTCCGGTGATGCGGTAGGTTGCACTTTCAATCTGAGAAGGCGGAAATCCCGGCGCGATGAAAAAGGCCTGGATGGTCACGCTGCTTTCCGCGTTTTCCAAAGCTGGAACCTCAATCGGACTCGCGTAAACCTCGGAACTTTCATCCGGAGCGCCACCATTTACAGTATAATGGATTATCGCACCTTCAAATCCAGCCGGAACGCTGAGGGCAACGTTCACGCCGCTGGTATAGATTCCGCCCACAGGCTCAAAAATTGGGCCATGAGGGCTGACGGTCACGGTCCAGCTAATGCTGGCTTGGGCTTCACCGTCATCAACCACGCAGCTGACTGTCTGGGTGCCAGGGATATCGAATTGCAGTTCCAGACTGGCTTCTGTGGACACAGTGTTGGAAAAAGGCTCCCCATCCTGGCTGCCACTGTGTGTCCAAACGTAGGTCAGAGGATCGTTTTCCACATCCTCTGCCGTAACCCAAAAGCTGAGGGATTCACCTTGATCAACGCTCTGTTCAAGCTCCAAAGGGTGCCAAGCCGTGATTTCCGGCGGGTCATTTACATTTATCACCTCAATCCAGATGGTCTGGCTGCTGAATCCGTTCGACGTTCTATCCACCGCGTTAACTTCATAGCTCACAAGGCCATAGAAATTCAAATGAGGTCTGAAAGTGACCAGGGAGCCCGT
>JAAYKA010000092.1 GCA_012522635.1 Candidatus Cloacimonadota bacterium | reverse complement strand
CCATAAATGTCCACGCTGCTCACCGCGAAACGATACAAGTTTCCTTCCTCCAAACCTGTTATTATGCAGGAAGTTTGTTCAGTCTGTGTGGGCTCGCTCCAGTCCTCAAATTCACCACTGTGATAGACCCTGAAATGGTCGATATTTTCAGTCTCAGCGCTTTCCCACATCAGCAGCATGGAAGCCCCGTCTCCGCGGTCGTAAGCTGTGAACCCGCTTGGCATTGTGGGCATATCCGCGAAAGTGGCAGCGCAGGCCACGGAAGCTTTGATAACCTGCGCGCAATACTGCGGATTGAGGTTTGCTACCAAATCCAAATCCGAATGATAGACGGGTGAAAACTGGCTCTCAAAAAAGTAAATCACGTTAAATCCATGCTGCCAATAGGAAAAACTGTCGCTGCTGTGACTGTTCAGACTGCCATAATAGGCGCTTAAATCGGAGTATTGTTCCGTGATTCTGGCGGCATGGGAACTCTGATCCAGACTGCCGTCGTAAGGCATCAAACGCACCTCCCAGGGCTGGGTATCATCTTGATTCGCAATCATATCGTGATTCATCATCAGCCGCACCTGTTCCCGCGCTTCCTCGGTTTGTGCGGAATGGTGTTTGGAACCCCAAAGCCCGAATTCTTCAGCGGCGTAGGTCACAAAGCGGATGCTGCAATGGGGCTGATATCCGGCTTCCATCATCACTCTTGCCATCTCCAGGGTGGCAACGCTGCCGCTGGCATTGTCGTCTGCTCCGGGCGCGAAAACCATTGGATCGTGATAGGTTATGCAGTCGTGATGCCCGCCCACGATGATATATTCATCCGGATACATGCTGCCGGGCAGGGTGGCTATAACGTTATACTGCGTGGTGTTTTGCCACTCAAAGGGCTGCAAAACCACATCCATGAGACCAAAGTCCAAAAATTTCTGCTGAATCCACTCTGACACCTGCAAACGGTTGTCCGCCAGTGCGTAGCGCGTTTGGTGATCCTGCAAGCCCTGGATCAGGCTTTCCACCGATGCGGCATTCACCAAATCCACCATCTGCCGGATTATTGGGTCTTCACCATCCGTCCAAAGCGGTGCCGCGCTGGCTGGGGCAAAAACTATTCCCTGGAGCCTTAATTCGCAAAAGGGATGGGGAACGCGTGAACGCAGCTTGAGTTCGTCCAATTCTGTCTCCAACAGATACCCAGCTTCCATTTCCAGTAATATTTTCAGGTCGTTCAGTTCTTCCGGAGCCCCATAAATCGGAGTTTTCCCCGCCAGATAAAGCTTTTTCCCGGCTTTAATCTCGGTGAGCATTTGGGTTCTGAACTCGGTTTTATGAGCGGGAACCAGCGTGATGGCCCAATCCGCGTCGTAATAGAGAATTTCTCCCTCGCTTTCCGAAAAAAGGCGCAAAGCCTCATACCTGCTGTGCCCGGGACTTTTGGACATTATCCGTCCCAGGGGAATGGCTGCCACATATTGACTTGCGAAAAGCCCCCACCCCAAAAACAGCGCCAGCGCCACGAAAATTATCTTTTTCATTCTTTCACCCATGTTCTCAAAATTGATTTATACCAATCCGTTTGCAAGATTGGTTCCCGTCAAGTTTTTGTTTCAAACCTTGCTCCAACCAGATCCGTCCTTGACTCTGGCTCAGGAGTAATTCGAACATGCCTCGGTATCATCCTGTAAAAGATTGGGGATGCTCGGGGGTTGATTTGCTGTTACTACTGAGCCAGAGCCAGGGGCGAGGGTACCCGAGCACGAATATAATATTTATTATAGGGTAGGGCGGCTACTTCATTATTTGGGTTAAATTTGCAGTTTTGGTGATCATTTTTGCAGTTTTTGGTGACGGTCCATAGCTACCCCTCGCGTTACGCGTCCCGATATCAGCGCTTGACATTCTCTCTTGCTTTCCCACACTGGTTACACAATCAAAATTACAATGAGGCTTCAATGAAAACGAGCTTTCAAAACGTATATCAGATCAAGATCAGCCTGAAAGGCTCCAAGCCTTCCATCTGGCGCAGGATTCAAATCCCGGAAAAAGCCACTTTTTGGGATCTTCACGTTGCCATTCAGGATGCCATGGGCTGGGAAGACGACCATCTGCACGAGTTTCAGATCAAAAATGCCGGCGACATATTTATTGGCATATCAAGTGACCCCAGCAGTTTACACAGCACCAAAGTGCCTGTGAGCAAATATCTGAGAAAGGGAAAAGACAGCATAGAATATTTGTATGACTTTGGAGATAGCTGGTGGCACAAGCTGGTTTTGGAAAAAATACTGCCAAAGGCTCCCAATCAAGTTTATCCCGTTTGCCTTGCTGGCGCAATGGCTTGCCCTCCCGAAGATTGCGGAGGTTTGGGCGGATACTACTACAAGCTGGAAGTGCTAAGTAATCCCCAAGACCCTGATTATGATGATGTTCTGGAATGGATGGGCGATGATTTTGATCCCAATCATTTTGATCCCAAAGAAGTCCAGTTTTCAGACCCTGAATCATGCTGGGAATTCGTAGAAAGTTTCGGTGTGTTTTAACCGAACTTTACTACTTTGATTACGTCCGCATCTGTACTGCAAGCACTTGGATTTTTTGTGGAGACTACATATATCGATTCTTTTTTGTTTTCAAAACCGGGTTGGGGCTCATGTTGAGGGCGTTGTATATCTTCAAATGGCAGGGTTAAGCATTACTGGTGTAAGGTTCCACCACAGTGTTCTTATTCCTGTCCAATGCCATGAGGTTTACTCTTCTGTGAGTGGACATTCTTGATCTCACAGTATTCCAACTGTCGTTTATGCCATTCTGACGCAATTGGAGACAGATGGAATTGAGAAGGTGATAAGCCGGGACGGCAATAAAGATAAGGGTTTCTGCCCTCTTTTCCTTGTTTAAAAAACTGGGGGATGTGATGGTAAAAATAGATTGACAGGAAAATGACAAATGCCAAAGATGCTCAAATGTAATTCAAGCTTGTCTTGAGTAAGTTCATGAATGTAGTTTAAACGATAGTTGAGGTTAAACTTGCTTGATGGAGCTTGCTCAAACACGAAAACTGAATTAAAAACATGGAGGTTGAAATGAAAAAAATAGTTCTATTCGTCGCTTTCTTGGGCACGCTATTTTTGTGCCTGCCCTTGAGCGCCATTGATGGCAGTCCCGTTTTTAGCTTTGATGCCGTCGAGCCGGAAATACAGATAATCAATGAAGGCGCTTCCATCCTCGGGAAGCTCGACCCCGGTTGCCGCTTGGCCCCGAATGCGGAGATAACAATTGTTGACGAATCAATCTTGATTACTTGGAGCCCTGTGCCCAACGCGGCGTTTTACAAAGTTTACTCATCCGCACTGCCTGATGATGGTTTTTCCGTTGATACCAGCGGCACTTTTTCCCAAAACACCTGGACAGCGCCTCTGACTGGCGACTGCCGTTTTTATTATATGGTTTTTGAAACCAATGAACTAATCCATGTTCCCGGTGGAACTTTCATGATGGGTGACACCAGAGGTGCGGGCAGTCAAAACGAACTACCCGTGCATAGCGTAACTCTGAACTCCTTCTATATGAGCGAATACCAGGTGACCCAGGCAGAGTATTCCCACTATATGCAGCCCCCTTCAATTTGGACAATCCAGTTTGGGCTGGGTGATGGTTATCCCGCCTATTTTGTTTCCTGGTATGCCGCCCTCAAATATTGCAACCTGCGCAGCATGGATGAAGGCCTCACACCGGTTTACAGTATTTCTGGATTCACCAATCCTGCGGACTGGGGTGATGTGCCCAATGCATCCAATACCGAATGGAACGCAGCCATTTGCAATTTGAGCGCCAATGGCTACAGACTGCCCACAGAAGCGGAATGGGAATACGCGGCGCGGGGCGCCAACAACAATCCGGATTATCTCTACAGCGGTTCCGATGAAATTGATGCCGTGGCGTGGTATGACAACATCGGGAACTATGGCAGCAAACCAGTTGGCGAGAAAACTCCCAACGGGCTTGGAATTTACGACATGAGCGGGAATATTTATGAATGGTGCTGGGACGCTTGGTCAAGCTATAGCGGCGGTCATTCCGATAATCCCACAGGACCCGTGACTGGGCTTTACCGAGTGTTCCGTGGCGGTTACTGGGCTTCCAGTGCCAGTAATTGCAGAGTCGCCTATCGTAACAGCTTCGCTCCGTTCTACGCTTACAATCCCTACGGTTTCCGTGTCTGCAGGTCGGCATTGTAATCTTTTTACAGTTCAAGCCGGCTGCGAAGGCTAAAAAAACTTGAGACACTTGAAAAGCCGGCTTGGATTTTAAGTGGGGTCAAGGACATTCTTGAGCATGTTAATCCAAAACAAAAAATTAAGATTGACAAAAAGGAGGCTGGTTCCTAAATAGAATTAATTCAAAACCATGGAGGTTAAACATGAAAAAAGCAGTTCTATTCGCCGTTCTGATGGGCACGCTAACGCTGTGCTTGGCATTGAGTTCCATCGGAATGAGTCCCGTTCTTACCATCGATACCGTCGATCCGGAAATTGAAATATTCAACCCCGCTGGCGGTGAACTTTGGTATATTGGTGACAGTCATGATATCCAGTGGACAGCCACAGATACCAATCTGATGGAAGATGAAATCGATATCTGGTATAGCCTGAATGGAGGAAGCGACTACACGGCACTCGCGATGTCAATTTTCAACAGTGGTACACAGCCTTGGGAAATCCCGGCTTGGCAAACCCAAAGCGCTAAGATCCGCGTTGACGCTATCGACAGCTTTGGCAACACCGCTTCTCAAAATTCCAACTCCTTCAAAATTGGCTATGTTCCGCCCGCCATTCCCACTGGCATAAGCGTCAATATAACGAACGAAATCGACGCCCTGATTTCCTGGGACGCAGTAACCCACACCATTCCGCCTTACAACACACCCATCACTCCGGATGGATATATCATTCTCTATAACGAATCCCCCTATGAGTACGATGAACATT
>JAAYKA010000091.1 GCA_012522635.1 Candidatus Cloacimonadota bacterium | reverse complement strand
ATATCTCCAAGTTTAACAAGCTTTTCTCTGGCTTTTTCCATGATGGTGAAATAGATATTGGGAGCTTTGATGTAGATTCCACCCCATTTGGATCCTTTATACTTGTTCTCCTCGCTGTTGTCCCAGCCTTCCTTGCTTAATTGCTCGCGGCTGACGGGATTGATTCTGAGGTCATCAATATCCGTGCGTTGGTTGGAGCTTTCTATTAGCTGGAAGTTTTCCAAATACAAGGAATTCTCAAAAGGAAGCTTGAAAGCCACAAAGCGGATAAGGTCGTCATTGCGGACAATTTTTTGTCTGGCACCAATCAGGGTGATGACAGTATTTATTTTTGCTTCTTTGAACACGCGTTTGGCAAGGCTGTCGATAACATAATGGATTTGACACCGTTCCAGCAGGAACTTTTGCAGCCAGGCACCAAATTCCACATCCAGCCAGGAGTTTGAACAGATATAGGTGAGTATGCCCTTGTCGTTCAACAGTTTTATGCCCCTGATATAGAAGAAAGTGTAGAGGTCACTTTTCCCGCTGATGCTTGGTATATCCTGAGGAAAATCCTGGTTTACCATCTCTTTGAGCAGGTCTTTATAGTCTTTGTTTTTTTTGATGAGTCCAAGCGGGTCATCGATTTGTTCCTGTGCCACATAGGGCGGATTTCCCACCACGATGTCGAAACCGCCTTTTTCCATGAAGATTTCGGGGAAGTCTATTCTCCAGGTGAAGGGCAGGCTTTTTGTGTTCATCTGGTTGAGTTCATAATTCAGTTTAGCAACCTGGTATTCCAGCTCTCTAATCTCATTTTTCTGTGTTTTGGAGGCAAAATCAATCTCGTTTTGGATGTCTGTGTCCAGGAAGCTGGATTGCACCTCCTTAGCGGGGCCACCCTTCATTCTGGAAATTTTTAAGTTCAGTTCCTTCTTTTGCTTGTCCAGAATGCTGGTGTAGAGATTCTTGTGCTGCCGTTCGATTTCGTGGAGCTGCTGGGGGCATTTATTGTTGTAATACTGGGTTTTCAACGTCACAAGTTCGTCTATCTTGCGCTTGATATCCGCGGCGATAATGCCTTCGCCAGAAACGGGAAAGAGGCTGCTGCCCAGCATTTGGATGAGGGAATCCCCCTGCCTGATTTTGAAATCGAAGGAAGGCAGAAGCGGCTCCTCGCTGTGTTTAAAATCATCATCGGCTTCAATGAGCAGGGTTATCCAAAGCCTGAGTTGGGTAATCCACACCGCCCATTGTTTCACTTCCACGCCGTAGAGGGATTGAAAGATGATGCGTTTTTTGCGTTCATAGCCGCTGCCGAGAGGTTTATCCGGTTTGAAATGCTCATGGATGCTGTTTTCGATTTCATCAATCACGTTCAGCATGCCAACCGCGAAGGCACCGGAACCGATGGCAGGGTCGCAAACGGTGACTGTTTCCAGTTTGTCCAGCAAATCATTTGCTTCAGGTTCTGTAAAATCTCCCAGAGTGCGTTCGCCGTCGTTGCCATATTCCGGGAAGAAAAGTTTATAAAGGTTTTCCAGGCTGATGGATGTCAGACAGTTTTGCTGCAGATATTTCACCAGCGAGAGGCGGCACATGAAATCCACTTCCAGGCGGGGTGTGTAGATGGCGCCATGCGCTTTGTTAATCAGCTTTTCAAAGATGATGCCCAGAAATTCCGGGTTGAGTTCCAGTTCCACATCGTAAAGGGTGTTTTCCTCCAGAGTAAAATTGTAGCTGAAGAGGAAATCCAAAAAACCCTTGATGGCGCTGTCCGTGATGAAGAGGGCTTCGGTGTCATAATCCTCATGAGTGCGGAAAAGGCCGCCATTCAGATAGGGCGCGGAAACCAGATGGGATTTGAAGGGTTCGGGGATGTGGGGAAAACCGGATTTATTTTTTTGAGAGGGTGCCTGGTTCAATGCCGTGAAAAAGAGTGGGGTCAGAAGGTCTTGATAGATGCCGCGTTGGTGGATTTCGGGGTCGTAAGCTCGGACATAATCGCGGATAAAATTCTCGTTATCCCCCAGCCAACCTTTCTTTTGGACGAAGCCCAGAAAGATAACCCGAATCACGAAAAGCAGGGCAAAATTGCCGCGGAGTTCGTCGTCAACATCCATGTCAAAGCTGTTTTTGATGCCTTGCTGGAGCAGAGCGTATTCTTTTTCGAATTCCCGGTAGAATTCATCAGACACCTTATCCACTGAAAAGATGTCTTTTAGCTGGGCCATGGTGTTTGCTTGATGCTTGTTTAATTGCTGCAAATAGGTCTTGTTGGCCAGGCTGGCGCTTACATAGAAAGAATGTCTGCGATAGTTGCTGAAGCTTCTTTTGGTGCCCTTGTAAATCGGATAAACCAGGCTGAGACGGAAGGAGTGGGATTCATCATAAAAGATGAAGATGCCAGCCTGGGACCTCTGTCCCGTGATGATATCTTGGGCTATTTTGAGCTGTTTGATTCTGGAGCTTCTTTCGGTGAGGATGCCACTGACCTGAAGCATGAAAATGCCGCATTTGGCACCATCATCAAACTCCAGACTGCCAAGGGTTGTAATATTGGAGAAAAACTCGTCTGCATATTGGGTCAAATCATCATGTTTTTCGATGAAGGCTTCAGAGGATGTTTCGAAGTATGTAATCCAGTTTTCAGGGGAAAAATTCTTTGAGAGTACGATGTTGGCGTTTATTTCCATATCCGGTTCTCCACAGCCACAATCACCTGCTGTTCATAGGCTTTCAGGCCGTCCTTTACCTTTTTCAGATAGTTGGCGCCGAGGGTGGCGCTCAGTTTTTCAAGTTCCTGGGCAATCATTTGATAATCAGGCTCACCACTGTTTTCCCAGGCGCTGATGTTTTTGAGGGTGTTTTCCGGGAGAGTGCCATAGTTTTCAATGTCGTCCCGCAGCATGATGATGAAAGCACGCCAGGGCATGAGTTCAGCATTATCCTGTTCCAGGAGGTAGGACAGGAAATTGAATGCCTTGGCGGAATTGCTCTGTTGGGATTGTTTGTAGCTGAATTTGGGGGCTTCCTCTTTCAGCAGGTTGTAATTCTGCCAAAAATCATCGCTGAGAGGCAATTGCTGTGTATCCGGACCACATTCAATCATCCGGAGCGCTTCCTCGATGGGCAGAGGCATCAGTTGTTCGTTTTCATCCATGAAATCCTTGCAGACACTGAAGAGCTTTCCCTTGCGGATGAACATAATCAGGGAATCAGTATTGAAGGGTTTGGCGGTTTTGACCCGGATGGGCATTTCATCCAAGGCTTTCACGCGGTCGGGATGCTCTTTTTCCCAGAGGCGCAGCAGTTTTTTGAGTTTTGTGTAGAGGCTTTCCTGTTCCAAGCTATCGGGATGAGCCTGCACCTTGGCAAAAAGCTTGGCGGGGCTGGGCTCTTCATCGGCGTCGAAAATGCGGGCGTCTTCTCCCAAGGTTTGATGAATCATAAACATTTTGTGGGAAGCGATTTCACGGCTCTTAACTATATCCGCGCCCTTTTCCGTTGGGAAGAAATTTGTGATGTGGAGGGTGTCGAACACCTTTTTGCTAATCCTGTTGATGCGGCCAACCCGCTGTATCACTCGCACAGGGTTCCAGGGAATGTCGTAATTTATCACCATGGCAGCCCGGTTCAGGTTGAAGCCTTCGGAAAGCTTGTCTGTTGTGAGCAGCAGGTCATATTTATCATGTCGTTTGGATTTGGGATGGGCGGCGTCAAAATTCGCGTTTACCTCTTCCAGAAGATGTTTGCTGGATTTTCCAGTTATCACCAGAACCCGGTTTGGGAATTTCTCTTTCAGGGTCGGTTCCAGGTATTTGATCGTGTCGGCATACTCCGAAAAAATCACCAGCTTTGGCTTTGGCTCACGCTTTTGGGGAACCGTCTGGAGAGCGCTTTCCACGTTTTGCAAGAGGGCTGAGCGTTTAGGGTCATCTTCCACCAGAGCCAGAGCGTCAATTTCGTCGATTATTTTATCAAACAACCTGATGTCGGATTCGATGTCGGCAAAAAACTCATCTTTGAGGGCGAATTTGTTCACATCGTAAATCCTGAATTTTTGGCTGTCTTCATCTTTGTTTTCTTCCGCAAACTGGCGCAGCATTTCATCAATCTCATCCGGGTCATCACAATCAACCCTGTTTATCAGCTCGCGATTCAGCAAGTATCTGCCATTTGAGCCCTTGATGAATTCTTTGATTTTTTCATAGGTTTCCCTGATGTTGACAATGCTCTGGCGAAAAGCGCCAAAAGAACTTTCAAAGCGTTTCACCATTTGGCGGCGCATGAGGTTGAAAAGGTTGTTTTGGTTCAAGCGGTCTATCTGTTCCTGACGGCTGAGTTTTTCTTCATTTTCGGTGTCGCCTTCATAGCGGTAGGGCGTGTAGATGGGGCCTTTGAACCTCTCAGCGCTTTCGGTGTCGTCTGTGAAATAAAGCTCAATCACATCGTCGTAGAATGCGGATTGCTGGGGGGTGAGGTTGTAATACCATTCCTGGGGATTGTCGATTTTGGAGAGTTTTTTAACTTCATCCCGATAGTCCGGGTCGTTCATCAGGTCCAGCCTGTTTCTTCTAATCGTGACCGGTTCAATCACTTCCCTGATTTGCTTTGAGAGCAGGGCAGCTCTGGCAAGCACTTTGGATTTATTGATTTTATCTTCGCCAAAGATGGCTGCGTATAGCCTTGTGGCTTTCTGGAGTTTTTCGGGGTTTTTTGACTGCCAGTGTTTGCGAATGAAGGCAAGGGCTTCGAACAAGTTGTTGTAAGAGCGGAAGATATCCACCAGGTTGTCACCCAGGGTGATGTTGGATTTTTTGGGAACGATAAACAGGCTGAGCAGGGAGAGGATGTCCGCGGGGGAATTGTTGAACGGAGTGGCGGTGAGTAGAATCACGATTCTGCCCCGGCAGATGGTTTTTAGTTTTTCATAGGTTTGGGTTCTGCTATTGCGATAGCGGTGCGCTTCGTCCACAATTATCACTTCGATGCCATCGGTATTGCCGATGTATTCAATGATTCCATCCAAATCGCCCCCGGAACGCACTTCCCAATCGTATAATTCAAAATCTTCCTTGTATTTTTTCCAGCCTGAGCCTGCGCTGTCGTCTCCTATCAAGCCTGGTGGACAGATGACCATTCCTCTTTTTTCCAGCTTTAGGGCGATTAGGGAAGCGATGATGGATTTGCCCAAACCAACCACGTCCGCCAAAATGACCCCGCCATTATCCTCAATGATGGAAAGAGCCTGGGAGACGGCATCTGTCTGGTATTTAAAGGATTTGTAGCCTTTTCGCTCCAAGAGGATTGAGATGCGTCTATCCGAGGAATGTTTGTGGAAACTATCCAGCCATGTTTTCACCACAAACATATAGGCATCAAAGGGATGGACGGATTTGAGGAGTGTTTTTTCACGAATGTTGTGGATGAGTTTGGTTTTTTCAGCATCCGTTTCTGTGATTTTGATGGCAGTTTTCCAGAGCTCATCAAAGTATTTTTCCGCCTCTTCAAAGCCGTAATCCGAGATTTCGACGTTGAATTCTTCCCGGTCGCTTAAACCCGCTTTGCTGAGATTGCTGCTTCCCGTGATGAAAAGACCCTGGCTTACCACCTGGGTTTCTTTCAGATTGAACAGATAGAGCTTGGCGTGGTTTGGTCTGGAAGTTTTGCGGAGGATGATTCTGTCGCTGATGATTTGGTCCAGGATATAGTTTGCCTGTTCATAGAATGTTTCGTTGTCGAAAAGGTCGTTATTGATGGCCTCAAGCACCGAAGCATGATAGTCTTCAACGCGTTCAATCCTCTTTTTGCTGGTTTTTTCAGCATATTCAACCAAGCCATAAGTCTGGGAATCCACATTCAGCCCAACCAATATCTTCATGGAAAGATCGGGGTTTGCCTTCAGGCCTTCAATCAACTCGTTGATGCCGGAAAAATAAAAGAAACCCACCAGAAACTTGAGTTCCTGGCTTTCCTTGATGAGGGTGACAAGCCTGGTCTTTAACTGGGCGCTGCCCGTGTTGGTGATGAAATTGCTCATTGGCTGTAATTCCTTCTTGGGGAGCCGCTAACGCAAATTTCCTCAATCGATAACCACCGGTCTTCCATAAATTCAGCTCCTTATTGATAAAAAACCAGTATCGGAAGCAGGTTTATTCTGTCAATGCCAAAATCTGTTTGGTAGAGAAATGGGGTGGTTTGCGGAGTCTGGGTGGAAGAACATTGTGCCAGATGAATCTGGCACCTACGACCGGATGAATCCGGTGCTCCAACTCGCTATTCCGCTGTTAGTTAGCAAGCTTTTTGAACCCTAAAACGTAATCCCTTTTCCATCCTCATTTTCCTGTGTATCCCTAATCTATTAAGAATCACGAGCTGGATTCCTCGCTGGCGCTCGGAATGACGCTTCGGGGCTTTCTGCCTGAAGGGCGGAGCTGGGTGGTCGGCAGAACATTGTGCCAGATGAATCTGGCACCTACGACCGGATGAATCCGGTGTTCCAACTCGCTATTCCGCTGTTAGTTAGCAAGCTTTTTGAACCCTAAAACGATAAAACGACAATCGGGTTAAAACCGGTGCTATGTCAGGCACCATCTCGTCACCTCGCTTGAAAACCAAATCCCTTTTTCATCCTCATCATCCTGTGCGTCCCCAATCTATCAAAAAATCGGCGTTATTGGCGCTATCTGCGTGAACCTACAACGTCAAGCCGCTTTTCTGCTTGACAAAAATGCTTATCTTGTTTTGTATTGTAAGAATCTAATTTCTGAAGCGATTAAGGAGTTGCCATGGCACTGGTGTTGAAAACCACGAAGTTTGTCGAATCTCAAATCGACAGCTTTTTGGATATAATCAGCGATTCCGCGCTGCTTTTTCAGCTTGGCGTGGAGGATTATCTCAAGGGGCGTTTCGAACAGTTTGAAGAACGCCTGTCCCAGATTCGCGAAAACGAAAAAAAGGCGGATGAACTGCGGGTGGCGGTGGAGCGTTATCTTTATGAGCGCACTCTGATTCCCGAAAACCGGGGCGATGTTTTGGCGATTTTGGAAAACACGGACGAGGTGATGGACAACATCAAGGACACGCTGATGCAATTTTCCATCGAAATGCCGCAAATACCTGAGATTCTGGATGATTTGTGGATGCAAACCACCCACGCCAGCACCGCCGCGGTGGAGCATCTCACCTATGCCGTCCGCTCTTTTTTCCGGGATTTGGGACAGGTGAACAACTATATTCACAAGGTCTATTTCTTTGAGCGCGAAGCAGACCAGATGGGAGAAAAGCTGCGCCGGCTGATTTTCGCGCAGGATTTGGATTTGGCGTTGAAAACCCATCTGCGCTGGTTCGCCATCCACACGGAAAAGATTTCGGATTATGCCCAGGCCGTTTGTGACCGCCTGGCAATCTACACCATCAAGAGACAGCTTTAAGCATCATAAATGATATACATTTACCTGATTAGCGGACTTTTTATCGGCTGGACCCTGGGCGCCAATAATATCGGCACCATTTTTGGGGCAGCCGTCACCACCCGCATGATAAAATTCAGCCAAGCCGCGCTGATTGCTTCCGTTTTCTATTTTTTGGGCGCGGTTTTTGAGGGAAGCGGGCCTTCGGGAACCCTGGGCCGATTGGGTTCGGTTGACGCCCTGGGCGGAGCTTTCACCGTGGCGCTGGCTGCCGCGCTGATTGTTTTGGCAGTGGTGCGCACCGGGATCCCGATTTCCATTTCCCAATCAATCGTGGGCGCGCTGGTGGCATGGAACTTTTTCAGCGGCAGACTCACAGACTATCATTCACTGATCACCATCGCGAGCAGTTGGGTGGTCTCGTTTTTGGCTTCGGCGGCGTTCGCGGCTCTCTTGTTCCACATCGTGAGGCGCTGGGTGAACCGCAGTAAACGCCATCTTTTGGAACAGGATATGATAACCCGCTGGCTGTTGGTGATTTTCGGCGCGCTGGGCTCATATTTTCTGGGCGCGAACACGATTGCCAGTGCCGTGGGCGTGTTTGTTCCGGTTTCGCCTTTTCCGGATTTGAGCCTGGGACCCTTCATGATTAGCGGGGTTCAATTTCTGTATATTCTTGGCGCGCTGTCGGTTGTGCTGGGCATCTACACATTTTCCCACCGCGTGATGGGTACCGTGGGCAAGGATATTTTCCAGCTTTCCCCGGTGACGGCTCTGGTGGCGCTGATTGCGGAAACCATTGTGCTGTTCATGTTTTCATCCCAAGGCTTGCAGAACCTGCTGCATTCGCTGGGGCTTCCCGCCATTCCGCTGGTGACGATTTCCTCCACCCACGTGATTGTGGGCGCGGTCACCGGAATCGGGCTTGCCATGGGAGGTAAAAACATACGCTACAGCGTTTTGGGCAAAGTTTCCCTGGCTTGGCTGGCGGCGCCGGTGATGGCATTCGCCTTTGCCTTCGTGGCACTGTTCATCACCCAGAATGTGTTTGAGCTGCAAATCCATTTGCCATTGGTCTATACCGTTGATAAGGAAGCGGTTATGGAGATTGAACGCCGCGAACTGGACAGCAAGGGGCTGAGCTTTGTGAACCTGCGCAGTTTTAAGAGCGAAATGGAACTGTATAAAGAACTTACGCTGGATAAAACCTACAGCCGGGATGAGGCGAAGGAAATCGTTTCCATCTGCGAGGTTTATCCCCTGCAAGTGAATATGGAACTTTTATATAAACGCGGCTTGCAGCGGCGCTTGAAACCCGAGCAAGTGGAAGCCCTGCAAGAACTTGAGGAACGTAAATACAAACGCAGGTGGGAACTGGCACAGGCTTTGGCAGAAGATGCTTCCTGGCAGGGTGTTGCCCAGCCTGAAAGTCCCGCCCAGGAAGCTCAAAATGCCAGGCTGGAAGGCGAACTCGACCTGCTTTACAAAGTTTTTTATCTGCCTCCGGAGCCGGAGAGCGGCAAATAGAAAAACTGGGCATTAATCGAGGAATACCTTATTAAATAATAGCTTATGACCACTCAAAATATCATTCTCGTCCTCAGTTTTGCCCTGGGAATAGCCTTGAAAAGCCTGAAGTTGCTTTCCAAAGATGATGCCCCGGTGCTTTTACGTTTTGTGTTGAGCGTTTGTTTGCCGCCGGTGATGATTTTGGCGATTTACCGTGCCACCTTGAGTTTGGACATGCTTCTGGTGCCCCTGAGCGCCATGCTGGTGGTGGTGATTCTGTATTTCATCAGCAGTTTTGTCGGCGGAAAAATGAACATGGAACGCGGCACTTTTGGCAGTTTCCTCATCTGCACCATGATTATGAACACCGCTTTCGCGTTGCCCTATTTCAAGGCTGTCGGCAGCGATGAACTGGCACTCGCCTCGCTTTTTGACATCGGTAATTCCATACTCATCTTCACTTTCAGCTATTATAATGCCATCAAATTCGGTGCCAATCCCGCCAGCGGCATCCAGTGGAAGAAATTTTTGTCCCTGCCGCCGCTCTGGGCGATTGTTATCGCCTTTGGCATCAAGAGGTTGAATCTGACAATACCCGATACCCTGATTGAATTTTTGGAGGTTTTGGGACAACCGGTGGGTCTGGTGATGATGGTGGCGCTGGGCTTGGCTTTTTCACCCAAAATGCAGCATCTGGGCAAGGCTTCCGTCGCCGTGTTCATCCGCATGGGACTGGGTTTCGCGGTGGGTTTGGGACTGTCCTATCTTTTTGGACTGCATGGAATTGCGCGGGTGGTGGTCATCACCGGTTCGGCTCTGCCCGTGGGATTCAACACCCTCATTTTGGCAGACCGCGAAGGCTTGGATTCCGGCTTTGCCGCCACCATGGTTTCCATTTCCACCCTGATTGCGCTTTTCACCACGCCGCTTTTAATCAAGCTTTTCTGAAGCAACCCGCTTTTCTTCACAATTATGAAAGCCCCTTGCCGGGCTTTTTTCTTTGGCTGAAAAAGGGCGGCCTTTTGGGACCGCCCGGTATTTTTCGTTGCTGGGCACGGGAGAGACGAAATCCGTGCTCCGTTGTATCTTATTTGATTTTCATGAACTTACGGGTTTGCTTGAACGAAGGTGTGGACAGACGATAGAAGTAGATGCCGCTGCTGCAGATGTTTCCGGCATTGTCGCGGCTGTCCCAAATCAGGTTGTGGGCTCCTTCCCTCACTTCGTAGCTGCGCACCAACTGTCCCTGGATGTTGTAGATTGAAAGCGTTCCGGTTTCGTTGGCTTTCACATCGATTTGGATGTTTGTGTTCGATTTGAAGGGGTTGGGATAGGCGTTGCCCATGGTTGTGATTTCCGGAAGCACAGGGGGCACGGTTCCGTCCAAGGTCACGCCGACAGGACCGTAGAACTCGCTGCTGTTGAAGTCCACGGCTTCCAACCAGTAGTAATATGTGCTGCCGATGGTCACATCCATATCAACCAAGCTGTAGCTATGAACTTCGCTGGAGTTTGTGGCAGGAATCATGGGATTATCTGTCAAAATGGCTCCGGCTTGATTGTTGCTGGTGTTGCGATAGACCCGGTAGCCCAGCATCTGGCTTTCGGATTGGCTCACCCAGTTCAACTGCACATAGTTTTGCGCGGTGACAGTGGCACTGAAGCTGCTGAGCGTGACAGGGCAAACATCGTCGCAATAGCCAAACACAAAGTCATCGACGAACAAGATGAAGGCGTTGTCAGAAAGACATTGGATCGCAATATATACTGTTGTGGGCTGAAAAACAGTATCCAAGGCATATTCATAAATGGTCCAATCTGCTGGAACTTCTACGCAAAGGATTTCGTCTCCCAAGAGATATTCCCAATAGTCTTCTTCAGGATCATCACCTTGATAGCTATAAAGTATCCTCATCCTTTCCAATCCATAATTAGCTGTGATGGACTTGGCAAAGAAGCTGAATCTGGCGTATCCGCAATGTTGGAATCCCCTGATCAACCAGTCGTAATTTGGACCGTAAACGGCAGCAAGACATCCTGCCATTTTTTCACCTGAATATGCTTTCCAAGCATCCAATGTGATGGGAGGACTTGTTTGCGATGAATTGAATATGATGAAAGATCCGGTATAGCCTTCATTTGGAAAATAAGTGTTTGTTATTGCGTAGGTTTCAGATTCATCACCGTCATATTGGGTCCAAGGCGGAAAATCCAAAACGAAATCGTCATAGGTATCAAAGGAATCTTCGTATGATTCTCCTGCGCTGAATCCGCGGAGAGCTATGCTATTGACTTTTTTTGCCTGATTTTCCGAATCCTGCTCTTTATTCAACCCGATAACCGGAACGCCATTGTTACATTTTTGAAGCGATTCCGAGCTGTCCTTGGTTTTGTGAAGCAAGGTGATCGGGGTTTTCGCATCATCCTGGAAATTCATTTCGGCAGTAAATTCTACACAGGGATCGGTGGGATCAAATGTCACTGTCCATGAAGCTTCATCGCCCATATCGAGCAAGAGCGGATACTGGTTATTGTCGACAATCAGCGGGAAATTTCCGGGATCCGAGATCTGGGGCGGCGCTGCAATCGTAATGGGCACATTGCCGGTATTTATGGCTTTGAAGACGTGGGGCTTGCAGTTGGAATCCCCTGCCTTGGTCACGCCAAAATTCCAACTGGCATCGCTGAGGGTCAGTTCGGGATTGATGACAATATTGACACCGCTAACCAGATCAATGTATCTGATATTTCCAAAGATGGACACATGTTTGAAAGCGATGTAAATTTCCATGTCGTTGTAATCTGACAGGGGGATCACTGCTTGCTGCCAGTCTTCGGTGAAATCATCAGAATCTCCTGCCCATACCGTTTCGGCATTTGAAAAATCCAGGCTTGTCGATACAAGGACATAGGTAAATTCGCCATCTTCGTCCCAATAGTCCCAATAATCGCAATAATAGAAAGACAGTGTGTTTGCACCATCAATCGGTTTGAGTTTTGGGGTTATAAGCCACCATGTTCCAACTTCGTACCCGGCATATACCGAGAGGTCACCATCATAGCTAACATAATTTGTAAGACTCCATTCAATGGGCTGTGTTCTCCAGCCGAACGGCGGAAAAGTTGAACCTTCGAAACTTTCATTCAGCACATCCGCAAACCCGAAGGCTAACGACATCAGTAGAATTAGTGACAAAACAATACGTTTCATTTTTTTCTCCTTGGTTCTGTGATGTTGTTGTGTGATGCCAAGCTAAATTTCTTGCATTAAAATACCGTACGCATCGCAAAAATACGGCTGTATGCAATCCGAACTCCGCAGTCCAAATATCGACTGCTCTGAGAAAATCTATAATCCCGTCAATAATACCTTGCACCAAGCCTGTTTTGCTCTGTGCATCAACGAGTTCCACTCCTTTATGATATTACACTTCTATAAAGCTGATACCATATTTCAGGAATCGCTTTTTAATATCAAGAAATAAACGCATAAAATCAGATGATTGGAGGTAATAAATATTATATCAAAAAATAGGAGTAAGAAGCCCGAATTTCTTTGCTATAATCATGCTTTGCGACATCCGAGTGTCTTGAAGCTGTGTTGCAATATATCAACAAATTGCAGGAATCTTGGATTTTCTACTTCGGGTCAAAAAACGAGCTTCGTGTTTTTGTGTGATTTGCAATTTGCTGTTCATCTTTATGATTCTGTATAAATTGAGTTTTCTTGGGCAAGTGGAGGAAATTATGTTGACAGCCAAAGCCGGCATTTCAAAATGGCGCACTGTAATAAAAGGAAAATGAAATGAAGATAAATATCACCAGGGAGTTCATCCAAAAACTCCCCAAAACAGACCTGCACGTCCATCTGGACGGCAGTGTGCGCGTTGCGACCATCATCGAGCTGGCGCGCCAATTCAATATCACGCTGCCCACCCTGGACGCGGAGGAATTGAGCAGCCTCATCGTTTGCGGAGACCACACCGAAAGCCTGGAAGATTATCTGCGTGGTTTCGGCATCGTGAACCTGGTTTTGCAAAATAAAGAGGGCTTGCGCCGTGCCGCCTACGAGCTTGCCCAGGACGCCGCCAAAGAAAATGTGCGCTATATGGAAGTGCGCTATTCCCCCATCCTGCATACAGATAAAGGGCTCGAACTGACCGAGATTTCCCAGGCGGTAATCGACGGTTTACAGGATGGAGAACGGGATTTTGGCATCAAAACCGGGGTGATAATCTGCGGTATGCGCCACATGGACCCCGCCACTTCCGTCAAACTGGCAGAACTGGCTGTCGCCTTCAAAAATAAGGGCGTGGTCGGTTTTGACCTGGCTGGAGGCGAATACAATAACCCCGCCCAAGTCCACAAGGAAGCCTTCGCTTTAGCGCTGAAAAACAACCTCAACCTCACCATCCACGCCGGCGAAGCGGACGGCCCGGACAGCATCCATCAAGCTTTGCACATCTGCGGAGCCCACCGCATCGGGCACGGAACCAGACTGCGTGAAGATGGCGACCTGCTGAACTATGTGAACGACCACCGCATCCCGCTGGAAATCTGCATCAAGAGCAATTATCACACCAAAACGGTGACCGATATCCGCAGCCATCCCATTGATTTTTATATCGATTACGGATTGCGCGTGACCATCAATACAGACAACCGCACCATCAGCGACACCACCGTCACAGACGAATATATGCTCGCCCTGAACGAGCTCAAACTGGATTATCCCACGCTCAAAAACGTGATACTCAACGGCTTCAAAAGCGCTTTCCTCCCCTACAAACAGCGGGTTCAGCTCATCCAAACCGCCCTGCGCGAGATGGAGGAAATTGAACAAAACGAGCTGAAATCGAAGGTAAAACCGTGACGCGAAAACTCATCCAAGCTTCTCTTACTGAAGCACTTAAGGGTCTGCAGACCTTTTTGGCGGAACCCGAAAACCTGAACAAGCTGGAAGCTTTTGACCAAATGTTGGCGCAGTGTTTCCAGAGTGGCAAAAAAGCCATCGCCTTTGGAAATGGCGGCTCAATGTGCGACGCCATGCACTTTGCCGAGGAATTCACCGGCCGTTTTCGCCAAAATCGCAAGGCCCTGCCCGCCATTGCCATCTCCGACCCCACCCACATCACCTGCGTGGCAAACGACTTTGGTTTCGAGCAGATATTTGCCCGTGGGGTGGAGGCTTACGCTTCCGAAGGCGACCTCGTTTTGGGCATTTCCACCAGCGGAAATTCGCCCAACGTTTTGGCAGGACTGAAAAAAGCCCGCGCATTGGGCTGTAAAACCGTTGCCCTGCTGGGCGGAGACGGCGGAGAAATCTCCGGAATCTGCGATTTGGAAATCACGGTGCCGGGCGCTACCAGCGACAGAATCCAGGAACTGCACACCCTGATTTTACATATCACCATCGAAGCCGTGGAAAGCCTGCTTTTCCCCCAAACCCCATGAAGGAGACCATTTTGACCAAAAGAACACTTATTTCCTTGATACTATTGGCAGTTGCGGTTTT
>JAAYKA010000090.1 GCA_012522635.1 Candidatus Cloacimonadota bacterium | reverse complement strand
TCCCAAGTCCAGACAAAATCCTCCTGACCTTGGATGGGAATGCTTTTCACCAATTGTCCGCGCAGGTTATGGATACCCAGACTGCCACGCTTGCCCTTGCTTCCTGCCAGGCTGATATCCAAGCCCTGTCCATTGGAAAGCGAAACCGGGTTTGGTGTCAGGCGTAAAAGCGGTGGCGGGGCAATTTCGTCATTATTTGCCACGATTTCAAAAACCACCGTGTTCGATCCCGGGCTTTCCTGATTTCCATCCCAAAGTCTGATCTGAAAGGTGCTTCCGACCCATGACCAATCAGATTGGTCGACTTCCATGGTGGTTTCGCCAAATGGGAGTTCTGCAAAAAGCATGCCGTCCTTATAAATGCGGTAGTTTGTCCAATCCTTGATTCCATCGTTCATCGGGGCCTGCCAGTGAAATTGAGTGGGAATAAAATTAAGGTCAACTTGAAGCATGAAGTTGTTCACATCAAAGTTTGGAGCTTGACCCAAGAAGGGATAATCATCACCTTGTTGCAGTCTGTTTAAGCGGGATGCATAATTCTCAACCCTCGAAACATAATTGCCATCGTAACTAAACTTGTACCATCCACTTCCCTCCACTTTCAGATGCTGGGAAATGACGGAATTGTCCGCCAAATCACGTTGTGTGAGCAAAAACAAATAGTTTTCCGGGACAAAGAATTGATGGAATTCATCGAGTTGAAATTCGGAAATCCGCTGTGTTCCAGCTATATCGATAATCTCTGTGCGCTGCCAAGTGGAATACAAAAAATTCCGGATTTTATCCCAAGAAGTTCCATCGGGCAGGTCAAAGCTGCATATTTCATTCTCATGATTGCGTTCATGCCGCTTCAGATAAAGGAAATCGCCTTCCTCATAAAGCCAGTTCCGCTGGTCCCAATCATACACAAAAGAATAGTTTTCCAAAGGAAAGCAGGGCTTGGAACCAATCATATGCGGATCTCCGATCAGTTCATGACGCGGCGGAGGAGTGTCCACAATGCCGATCAGGCCAAGGCTCACAGTTTCTCCGGGGTTGAGATTGAAAACTGTGGGTGTTTCAAAGCTTCCCGAGGTTCCGTAAACTGTGATGCCGGGAACCTGCGTATCGGCAAGAATCACGGCATAACAGGCAGCTTCGGCATCCAACTCGAAAGAGAAATCAGACCCATCACCAATGTCTGCTTCAAACAAAATTCCGCCGCTGTCCAGTCTCACAAGCTGCAATCTGATATTTTGCAGGCTGTAAGCTCCGTAATAAGCATAACTGCCTTCCACAATTGCCGATTCCGTCAGGGTCAAAAAAGGTTCAAACTGAACCAAAGGAAGCGCTGGATCATCGTTTTGGTCATTGATTCCAAGGGCGATTTCCGCCGGATCTTCCGTGCCCCACCAGTTGTTTTGAGCGTAGATTATGATGCTGGGATCGGTGTAGGAATAGGTGAAAACGCTGTGCGGGGTGTTGCTTTCGTCGATATTGTCATAGATTCGGTTTTCACCCTGCGCCCAATCGTGATATATATTCAGATTTCCCAGACAGGGTTTGGCATTGTTGCCAAGATAAAATCCGGTGAAGTTTCCGTGGATATCGTTTCGTTCAAAATAGGGCTGGCTGGTGGCGCCGGCAACCATCACTCCGGCTCCGGAATTGGCATCACCGGAGATGAAATTGTGGCGGATGAAATTGTCTGCCACATAGCCAGAGGCGTTCAAGAGATAGATGCCGGTGAGGTTATATTCGATGGTATTTTCCAAAATTTTGGGGTTGATGGCGTTCGCGCCCACGATGTCCCAGGCTGTGATGCCTTGCTTGAAATTGTGGTGGATGTGATTGCCCTGGATGAGAGGGCAGTTCGAGCCACCGCTGGATTGGTTTGAAAGCTGGATTGCCGCCATATATTGGGATCCGGTTCCGTTATGACGAATTTCGTTTTCCAAAATCTGCGCGTTGCTGTTTTGAACCACCAGGATGCCGTTTTGAATGCTGTATTCAATCAGGTTGTGGGAAACATTTACCTCGGCGGGGTTGGCGGCGCCGATGCCGTAAAGCTGCATGCCTTTTTGATTTCGGTTAAAACGGCTATGCGTAATCTCGGCGGGTGAATTGATGGAATTGATGCCATATTCCGCGTTTTCGATATAGCAATGGTCAAAAACGCTTTGCGCGGTTTCATTTTCCAGACGAATGCCCTTCCAAAGCGCATTGGGATCGGTCTGCGCGTTTTCAAAGCGGATGCTGTCGGCAGGGCTGCCAATGGCGTTGAGCGGTCCTTGGGCTGTCAAACGATAGTTTCCCTGCACCAAAATCTGCACTCCGGCTTCGATGTTGAGGCTGTTGTCAGCGGGAATGGTGACGTCTCCCACCATCATGTAGGGGCTGTTGGCCAAAAGCCAGGTTCCGGATTGATTGCCACTCACGTCGGTGCCCGCCAAAGGGGTCAAAATGAGTAGAATACTAAAAAACATCAGCGCGTAACGCATATTTTCCTCCTATTTTTTATCCATACCGCCTTCCTTCTTTATTCGTGCCGCACTCCCATTTTTGTCTTCCCGCTCAGTCCCCCGATTTTTTATCGGGTGTGGTGGCAGGGCGAGACCTGGGAGTGCGCGGCTGGAAAAAAGAGCCAAGGCATAAAAAAAGCGGAAAAGGGCATGCCCTCTTCCGCTGTGTAATCTTGAATCCGTCTGGCTTATTCAGAGATTGCCTCGACGGGACAAACGGCGATGCAAGCGCCGCAATCGATGCAGGCGTCTGCGTCGCAAACGGCTTTGTCGTCTTGCAAGGAAAGCGCGCCCACCGGGCAAGTTTCCACACAAGCACCGCAGCCGATGCAGACTTCTATGTCGATTTTAACTGCCATTTTATGCTCCTATCTGGCTATATTTTAGGCAAAGTTCCTGCGAGAGGCAGAAACGTCAAGCAAAATCTCTTATTTGGCTTTTCCCTGATTTTTGACAGCGGTCTGGGCTTTGGCAAGTTCTTCATCATCAGCCAGATAATAGCGTTTGTTCACGCTGAGATCGGTGTTGAATTCATAAACCAGCGGAATGCCGGTGGGGATGTTCAGGCCCACAATGTCCGCGTCGCTGATGCCATCAAGGGTTTTCACAATGGCGCGGAGGCTGTTGCCATGCGCGGAAACAATCATTCTGCGTCCTGCCACCAAACGCGGCACCACCACTTCGTCCCAGAAGGGAAGAGCGCGTCTCACGGTGTCTTTCAGCGATTCTGCCAGGGGAATTTTCTTGGGATCCAGATGGGCGTAGCGGGGGTCATGACCAGGCCAGCGGGGATCGGATTGTTCCAGAGAAGGAGGCGGAACATCGAAGCTGCGGCGCCAGAGCATAACCTTTGCCTCACCAAATTTGGCGGCTGTTTCGGCTTTGTTCAGACCCTGCAAAGCACCGTAGTGGCGTTCGTTGAGGCGCCAGTCGTGATTTATGGGCAAATACATCATATCCATTTCGTCCAGAGCCATCCAAAGTGTGCGGATGGCACGTTTCAGCACCGAAGTCCAGCATTCATCGAACACGAAACCCGCTTCCTTGAGACGGACGCCGGCGCTTTTGGCCTCGATTTTGCCTTGTTCAGAAAGATCGACGTCGGTCCAGCCGGTGAAAAGGTTTTCCTTGTTCCAAGTGCTTTCGCCATGGCGCAACAATACTATTTTATACATGTATATCTCCTTGTGTTATAATCTATTTGGTGGTATTGGGTGAATCCGCGTAGCGGATGACCCCGGCGCGGGTTTCGAGAACCCTTGCCAAGATGAAAAGCAGGTCTGAAAGCCTGTTTACATATTGTAAAATTTGAGGTGAAACCTCGGTTTCACGCGAGAGGGCAACAATTTCACGCTCTGCCCGGCGCGCGACAGTTCTGCAAATATCCAGGCGCGCGGATTGAGGCATTGAACCAGGTAAAACGAGCCCTTTCAGCGGCGCCTCTTTCTCCAAGGTTTTAATCTGGGAAGTGATGGCGTCAACATCGCTGGTGGTAATGGTTTGCGCTTGATTTATGTTCGTGTTTGCCAGTTCCGCCATGGCGAGGTAAAGCTTTTGTTGGGCTTGCTGCAAAAGCTCCTTCAGAGCGGAATCTTCCACGAGGTGCAAGGCGTCTCCCAGCCAGGCATCCAGCTCGTCCAAGGCTCCATACGCGCGCACGCGAAGCTCGTTTTTCCACACTCTTTCCCCGCTGAAAAGAGAGGTCTGTCCCTGATCGCCAGTTTTAGTGCTGATACTCATTTCATCGCGATGACGGAAATCTCTATCAATCCGTCTTTTGGCAGGCGCGCAACTTCGATGGCTTCGCGAGCGGGGTAGGGCGAGCTGAAGGTGCGGGAATAAAGTTCGTTCAACAGGGAAAAATTGTCCATATCTTTCAGGAAAACCGTCACTTTCACGATGTGTCCAAAACCCATGCCGGCGGCTTCCAGGATGGCTTTCAGGTTTGCAAACACAAGCTGGGCTTGGGCTTCGAAACTTTCGGGCATCAGCCCGGTGTTGGGATCGATGCCCAGTTGTCCCGAAATAAAAAGGGCGTTGTTCATCATCACGGCTTGGGAATAGGGTCCGATGGCGGCTGGGGCTCTGTGGGTGTTGATGGATTGCATGTTTGCTCCTTATTTTCTGAGTAGTTTACGGGAAATCTGAACCGAATCTGTCACTCGATTCAGGGGAATGGATGATTGGTTGGCTCGGATGAGATTGAAAAGTTCCAGTTTTCCCATCCGCACGCTGTCTTCGCTGATGGCCAGCATCAGGTCACAATCGTGATCTTTGGCATGCAGTTGTTCGCTTTCGCTGTCGCGGATTTCCGGGCTCACAACTGTAACAATATCAGCCTCATGCAGCTCCTGCGCAATCTGTAGTAACATCATTTCCAATCCGGGGGAAAGCGCGCAGACGTAAACGGAAAAAGCGTTGTCCCAGGCGAAAAAAAGCCGGCGCGTGTCCATGATGTTGAAAATCAAATCCAAATCAAGGAAAAATCCCACGCCGGGAATGCTGCGTTTCACCAGTTTATCGGAAAGACGGTCATAGCGGCCACCTCCGCCAACGGTTTGCTGGCTTTCACCTTCGCCGACCACAAAGTCGAACACTGTGCCATTGTAATAGGCATAATTTTTTGTAAGACGGGGGTCAAGCTTGTAGGCGTGACCGAGGTTTGCCTGCACTTTTTTCACGTTTTCCAGCGCGGCGAGGCAAGCGGGGCAAAGATAATCCAGAATTGTAAGTCCCTCAGGCACATCCTTGGGGCAGCGGGGGTCGTCACATTGGGTTTGAGAAAATGGATTGGCAGCCAATTCGGCATGGCAGGCTTCGCAATAGGAATCGCTGTGTTTTTTGAGTTCGGCACGCACTGTCGCCAGATATTTGCGGCGGCAATCCTCGCAGCCAAAGCTGTTCAAGCGCAGGCTTATGTCCCTGAAGCCCAATTCTTTAAGAAGCCGGATGCCCAGGCTGATGACCTCGTTTTCACTGATGGGACTGTTGCTGCCCAAAAGTTCCACACCCAGTTGGATGGATTCCTGAGGTCCTTCCCCCATGCGAAAAAAAGGTCCGTGATAGTAATAGCGATGAACGCGTCCGCCTTCGCCTTCCCGGGCTGCCAGACCGAGGATGCTGATGGTGCCTTCAGGACGCAGGCTGAAGCTGCTTGTTTCGCTTTTTTCGTCACACACATTCACGGTGCGCGCCGCCAACATTTTACCCTGCCTGCCTTGCATCAATGCCTTGATCCCGCGTTCCACAAATTCACGATCCAAAAGAATGGGAAGCCGGATTTCATGATAGTCGTGCAGCTTCAAAATGTGGTCAAAGCGCTCTTCTATCAATTTCCACTTCCACACTTCCTCAGGTAGAAATTCTGGAAAAACGGGTTTGCTTTTAGGCATTTGGTCTCCTTTTTCTTGGTCTTTCCATTTTGAAATCCACTCCATTTTTGTCAATAGAAAAGGATGGAAAAAACTGGAGAACGAGCCAGCGAAGAGCTGGCTTCAGGCTTGCAAGTGTTTATTTCTGATTGCGATAGGGTTTTTTAGCTTTGCGGTTTCCAGGTGCAGCGCAAGCTGAGACAGC
>JAAYKA010000089.1 GCA_012522635.1 Candidatus Cloacimonadota bacterium | reverse complement strand
GGGTGGATATGGAGCCAAAGCCATGCTGGGTCTATATTCCGAACCAATCAAAAACCTCAGCGTGGGCGCCACTTTGGATAATGCCATCGGCTTCATCAGATGGGGCATGATTCGCGAAGAATTGGATATAAGCATCAGTGTGGATAGCCTTTACGCGATTGACCTGCTGGAAGACATCGAGGATATATACAGCTATGAAATCAGCCAGGAAAAAACTGATTCCTACACCAGCAGAATCCCGGTGGAACTGCGTTTTGCCGCACAGTATGATTTCCCGCAAGCCTCGATTTCCGTGGATTATATCCAGGGTTTTGGTGATTCACCTGAAACCAGCCGCCAGGCCAGGTTTGCCCTTGGCGCCGAATTGCGTCCCATCCCTCTGATATCCATATATTTAGGCTATGGCACCCCAACCCGAAATTATCCCTGGAGAACCTCCTTGGGGCTCGGTTTTAATGTTGGCATACTGGAGTTTGGCATGGGCGTTCAATCCATCGAACAGTTTTATCCCGGCTATACCTCCAAAGGCATAGCCCTGGCAAACTACTTCAACATAAGGTTTTAGCTCTGAGATACGCCGTCATCGCAATGGTGGCTCTGCTTTTGGCGGGCTACTTTTATCTGCGCACCCGTCCCGAAATTGGACGCGGACGCCGCTGGCTGCTTTTCGGATTACGTTTCATCAGCCTGGGCATCTTGCTTTTGCTGCTCATCAGCCCGATTCTCAGCTTTGTGCGCCAGCGCCGTGAACGGCAGCAAATCATTGTATTGACAGACGTTTCCGCCAGCATGGAACTCAGCGGTCCATCCGGCAGAAAAAAGGATTGGCTGCGCGGACCCGGCAAAGAGCTTTCTGAAAAATTCGCCGCGGCAGGATATGAGCTTCACAGCTATGATTTTGCCACCGGCTTGAGCCTGGAAAAAGAAAACACCCTGCTGGCTCCAGCACTTGATGAACTGGCAAAAAAACACGATTTCAGCCGGGTGAAAGGCATTCTGCTGCTTTCCGACGGCTGGCTTCGCGATGAATCCCTGCAACAGGTTAAACAGCTTGGCAGCCCATTTTACGCGGTCGCGGACACCAGCAGGCAGGACAAAGCCGATCTCAGCGTGGTTCGCGCCATTTCGAACCGCCAGGCTTACCGCAATGAACCCACCCTCATCCGCGCTGAAGTGCTGTCCGAAAACTACAATGGACCTGCCACCGTGAGCCTTTGGCAGGGAAAGGCTGCCCTCGGCAGCAAAAATGTGCAGCTCAAGAGCGGACAGCCCCAAAATGTCGATTTCACCCATCGTTTCACCCAAACCGGATTTTTCCCCTATCGGATGGAAATTTCCGCCGCCGGCTTGAACGAACGCTCTCAAAACAACAACAGCTATCCCGGCGCCATCGAAGTTCTCAGCGAAAAGCAGCGCGTGGTCGTGCTTTCTGACAGTCCCGCTTGGGACAACAAATTCACCCTGGATGCCATTGCTGAAAATCCACGCTGGGAAACCGCTCACTACCGGGTTCAGGGCTCCCAAGCCTGGTCTGGCGAAAAAGCGGTCAGCACCCTTCCCTCCGGAAATCTGGCTGCCATCGTGTTGATAAATAACGGCGCCATGCAACTGAGCGGCAACACTTTAAACTACATCCTTGCCGCCCATAAAAGGGGCGTGGGCATCCTCTTTCAGGGTCTCCCGGTTCCGGAACTGGCATCCGTTTTACCGCTGCAGCGTTCAAACATCAGCAGCGCCTATCAGGGTTTTATGGAACTCAGTCCCGCCGCGGCAAACTACCCGATGTTGAATTTCGACAGCGCCGAAATGAAAACTGTGCCGCCCTTGGATTATTATTATGTAACCGCGTCCCGCGGCGCGGAAGTTTTGGCAACAATCGACAATCCACAAAAATCACCAGCCATCGCCGCGAGCACCCAGGGCAGCGCAAAAACCCTGTCCATGGCCTTTCTGAACCTCTGGAAATGGCAGTTGCAAAGCGCGAAAGGCGGCTACCGTGAGCTGCTGGCAAATTCGCTGACCTGGCTGGCAAACACATCCCAGAGCGGATATGAAGCCATCCACAACAGCAGTTATTTCCTGGGTGAGGAGATAAATTTGCGCCTGCGTGCCCAGGACGATATCCGCGCCCTGCGTCTGGATTTGAATCCGGAATTGAAAGTGACCGGCGAGGATGGCAAGGAAGTTTTCCGGGATTTCATGACCCAGAGCGAAGGTGAATATTCCGCCCGCTTTGTGATTGATAAAGCAGGCAGTTACAGCTTCCAAATCCAGGATAAAGTGAGCGGCGAAAAAAGCGAGGGACGCTTCAGCGTAAGCGATTCCAGCATCGAATCCAGAGATTTTGATTTCAACCTTCCCCTGCTTTCCTGGCTCACTTCAGACACCGGCGGCAGGCTTTTCAGCCCGAGCCAAATCGCAGAATGGAACCCCGTTCCGGCGCAGGCGAGGGAATTTGAACAGCGTGAGGATTTTGCCATCTACCGCAAATGGTGGGTTTTGGCGATCTTCATCCTGGCATTCAGCTTGGAACTGTTTTTCCGCCGTCGCTGGGGTCTGCTCTAAAAACCCACTTTCCACTTTCAGCAGTGTTGGAGAGGCAAATATCGCCTCACACCTGCTTCGCTCCGGATTCCGACCCCTGCGTTACTGCTCCATGCCTCGTGAACAACCCGATTCTTTATCGGGATACTCAGGAGAAAGACCGCGGTTACTCTCGAGCCAGAATCAAGAAAGAAGCAAGAGCGAAACCATCAGCCTGCTCTTTTTCGGATATCGGGCTGTTTTTGCCTGGAAATTTGGCAAAATCTGGCTGCTTCCTGCTTGCCCCCTTATGTCTTCCTTATGTTTCATAAGCTAACCATAAGCCAGACATAAGCTTAGGCTCATGAGAGGGGTTTTACAACAGACTCGTTCTAATATAAGGTGGGATCGCCTTCCACAGCGCTGAACAGAGACGCGTCCCTGGTGAAACGCAAAAGTGTGTCTGCAACCATCACAAAATAGCTGTCTGGATGCAGGTCTGTGTGCATCAGGTAATACTGGTCCCAGGGGTAAAAGCTGATTTTTATCCTGGATTTATCCACCAGGGCAAGATTGACTTCGCAAACAGCTTTGCCAAGCTCTTTTTGAGAGGGCACTTCATTCTCAGCCAGTCTGGTGTGAGCGCCCATGCTCGCCAAAGTGTTCAGGATTTTTCCCATGGTTTGGTTTCCCGGCTGGATTTCAAAATCCTCACGCTGGTCTTTGTAGCGCCAAATGCCTCCCTCGCGGGATAATTCATAGTTGCCCTTTTCGTGCGCAACCTTGATGGAAAGCAGCTCATCCCAATTCACACTGACAACGTTTGGCGAGCGCCAGGAATCAAAATGCGGCCTGTAGAATTGCAGCACTTTGCTCCGGATTTGGTAAACATTGCTGTCGCCTTTGAAGCAAAAATAGTCGTAGGGATTGCCCGGATCGCCGAACCAAACCTCTTTCAGAAGCTTGCCTTTGGCGTTGAAAACCTTGACGCGCAAAGCCTCTTCCTGGGTGAGGCGGTATTCCTTGAGAATATCTTTGCCGGAAGCCACTGGCTTGGGAGAATAGTTGCGGAAAATCACTTCGTTCAAAAACGCATCGAAGTGGTCATCCTTCACGTTCCACTTTACCGACTCCATAATCATCCAGCGTGTCTGCTGTTTTTCGAAGGTGATGCTGGTGTCACGGTCGGCAATCTCGATTTTGACAACAGCCGTGCTGTCCGCGCTGAATATGGGTTTGAGGACTTCCCTGGTGTTTTTGGCAAATTTGAAATAGATGACCAGCGCCAACAGCAGGACGAACACCACCAAAAGGACGATTTTATCTTTCTTCAAAACTTTTTCCTCCTCACCAGCAGACTGAATTCAAGCAAGGCTAAAAGCAAGAGCGGCAACACGATGGCGCTCAGTTTGAAGATGTTGCCCAGGCGGTTCATCGCTTTTTGCGGATCCGCGACCTGGCGGCCACGTTTGATGAGATATACATCCGCACCGAGGCGGTTGTAGCTTGTGCGGAAGGAGCGCAGTTTCACCATATCCGTGCGTCCCAAAAGGTGGTCAACCGCGTTCAGGACTACGTATGCCCCGCCGCTGGAGAATTCCAGATTGAAATCGCTGTCGCCAAACAGGATGATTTTGGAACTGTCTGAAGAGGCGTGGAAAGTGCTGTCAGTCAGCGCGTTGCTGAAATAGCTTTTGAAAGGCCCGCTATATTCCGCCGCCACTGTGATGGGAGGCAATTCCAGGCTGCCCGGTTCCAGCGCACTTCTCATTGCTTCATTCAGATCAAACCAGGGACCCAGCAATGTGTTGGATTTGCCCGAAGTTTGCAAAACGGGCTCCATCTTGAGTTTGGCACCAGGCATCAAAGCCAGTTCTGAAGCGATGTTCATCACGATGTTTTCAAAGCCGCTGGTGTAGGGAATTTTGGGGGCTGGTTTCAGGTGCGGAAAGAAGGGATAGGGAATCTGTCCGCCCTGCCCAGGCGCCATGCCGATTTCGCAATCCTGGTCCAGAACGATGTTTGGTTTGATGAGGATGCCATAATGTTCCAGCATCCTGAAGATATTGCTATCCAGTTCTGTAACTGCCGTTCCCTGAGAGGTATAGCTCACCATAGCGCGGTCTTGCAACATCACGATTTTGCCGCCCGCCATAAGGTATTGATCCAAATTATAAAGCTGGAGGGTGGAAAGCGAATCCACCACGCCCAGAGCCAACATCACGGGAGTTTGTTTGGGCGCGGTTTGCAGGTTTGTGTGTTGAACCTCATAGTTTTCTTCCAGTTCCAAAAAGAAGGTGGCAAGATGATCCGGATAGAGGGAATATTGGGTCAACAGCGCCAGCGAATCCGCGAAAACAGACAGTTCCGGCAGGTTTGTCCGCTGCAGCTTGTTAATCTGTTTGAGAAGCTGGTATTCCAGCATTTCTTCCATTCCGGGACGCAGGGGCATGGAAGCCGCTTTTCCCATGCCTTCAAAACCTATTCCGAAAACGATGTTTTTGCTCACCATCCTGTCTTTTTCGAAGATGGTCAAAGGCATTTGCGGGATGTTGTATTGCATGGCTTCGTCTGCCAGTTCGTCCGGGTCTTTCGCGCGCGCGTATTCAAACTTCAGTTTTCCGCGGGAAACGCTTTGGAATTCCTGCAGCATATCTTTCAGCGCGCGGTTCAGCGTGGCAAATTCACCCGGCAGATCGTCCGAGGCGAAAACTTTTACCACAACCTTGTCATCCAGTTCCCGCAGGGTTTTTTTGGTTTCGCGGCTGAGGGAGTGGGAGCGATGGCGGCTGGCATCCAAACGCAGGAACAAAAATCCGCTCAAAATCAAGACCAGCACGGCGATGAATATCTTCATGGCATAGGTGCCAAAAATCTGGCTGCGTGTGTTCATTTTTACCTCTCCTGTCTCAAGTTTTCGCTCTGCAGCCTCAGTTGTGCCAACAAAACGAAGATGAAAGTGACCACGGCGAACCACAGCAGGTCGCGGGTGTCGATTACGCCCTTCATGAAGCTGTTGAGATGATAATCAAATCCCAGATATTCAATCGCGGCGAAAAGCCTGAGCGGAATCAGGTCTCCCAAGCGTCCCAAAAGGAACATGAGACCCGAAATGGCGAGGGCAATCACGAAGCCAATCACCTGGTTGTCTGTGAGGCTGCTGGCAAAGATGCCGATGCCCGCAAATGCCGCGGCGGCGCAAAGCAGACCCAGATAACCGGTGAAAACCGCGCCCAAATCCATGCCCACACCAAAAATGACGACCAAGATTGGGAAAACCAGGGTGAAAGCCAGAACCGTTGCCACCTGCAGCCAGACCGAGAGGAACTTTCCCCAAACGATGTGGCTGAGCTTGATAGGCAGGGTGGAAATCAGCTCCAAAGTGCCGCTGGCGCGTTCACGGGCGATGCTGCCCATGGTGAGGGCGGGGATGAAAAACAGGAAGAAGGAGTGCATTTTGGAAAAGATGTCCCGCAGGTCGGCAACTTGCAGCTTCAGCGCCGTCAGCGCGAACCAGATGCCAGATGCCAGGAGGAAAACCCCAAAAATGATGTAGGTTCCAAAGCTGCGCAGGGAAAGCGAATACTCTTTTTTTGCGATGGTGAGGGCGGGGTTCATTGTTCATCCTTGTTTTCATTGTTGTTTTGCGGAAGGGTTTCAGATTCCGGACAGGTGAGGTCGCCATCGATGGGATGCAGCTCCGCCACCAGTTTTTGCACGCCGTCGGATTCCAGCGGGATTTCTTCTTCGGACTCCACAGCCTCTTCCTGGGAGGTGAGTTCGTGGAAAATGCTTTCCAGGCTCTGCTTTTCCTGATACACGCTCACAAGCTGCCAGCCCTGTTCCAACACAAACGCGGTCAGGTCTTTACGGATATCCAACTCCGGCGGCGCCAAAAAGCGGGCCAGGCAGATCGAGCCACTTTGCACCTTGGATTCCAGGTTCACACCTTCTTTTTTATCCAGCCAGGGGGTGAAATCGGGATTTTCAGCTTCCAATTCCATCACCACGCGGTTCAGCCCAGAGATGTGGGCGCCCAGGTTTTCGATGTCGTCGTCAACAATCACGCGCCCTTTATTAATGATAATCACACGCGAACACAGGGCTTGAACTTCCTGCATGATGTGGCTGGAAAGCAGCACGGTTTTTTCCTTGCCCAGTTCGCGGATTAGCTCGCGGATTTCGATAATCTGGTTTGGGTCCAGCCCGCCGGTGGGTTCGTCCAAAATCAAGACCTCCGGATCGTGCAAAATTGCCTGAGCCAAGCCCACACGCTGGCGGTAGCCCTTGGAAAGCGTGGAAATACGCTGTCTCCAAACCTCGTCCAGGCCGCAGGCGGCGCGCACAAATTCCAGCCGTTCGTCCAAAAAAGAGGGGCTCATGCGGCGCAAAGTTCCAAAATAACGCAGGAATTCACCCACTGCCATTTCGCCGTAAAGGGGATTGTTTTCAGGCAGATAGCCAATGCGGGCGCTGACGGCAAGAGGATCCGCGAAAATGCTTTGTCCACCCAGGGAAATCATCCCTTCATCGGGCTGAAGCCAGCCCACCATCATGCGCATGGTGGTGGTTTTGCCGGCGCCGTTGGGACCTAAAAAACCGACAATTTCGCCTCCGGAAACGGCGAAACTGACCTTGTTCACGGCTTTTATGGCGCCAAAATTGCGGGACAGATTTTTTATCTCAAGCATAAAACTTCCTTGCTCACATCCGATATTTCGCCAAAATCCATCTGGATGGCAAGCCGGATGTGTGAAATCCACAAAATCTTGGCACAGTCATAATGTCAACAGAAAAGGCCAAAATACGGGTGGCTATAGCTGTGGAAATCGCTCAAAAGATTGCATGAAACCGGGCTCAGACCGATGAAGGCAAATAAATACTTCAAAACTGGCTCTAAAATTGTATGTTGAATCATGTCGTATTTTATTTAGACGCCAGTTTAAGCAATAACAAACACAAGTTTTTAGTATAAGGGAAAGGAGATATCCCATGAAACGTATTTATGTTTTTATACTTTTGCTGATTCTCGGGATTGGCATTTGTGGAAATCTGGACGCGCAGGTTAATGTGACCGTTGGTGATGGGACACTTGCCAACGCCACAACTGGCGTCCCAGCACCTTATGGAACCTATTGGAAAAGTTTCCGGCAACAGTTTTTAATCCTGGCTTCGGAATTGGAAGACCTTGGCGGAGGCGCGGGAAATATCAACTCGCTTGCCTTCAACGTGGACACTATCAACAACTGCTCTCCCATGCCAAACTTCACCATTCGCCTGAAATCAACTTCCCAAACGGTTTTATCAACTACATTTGAGGTTGGTGATTACCAAACTGTTTTTGTGCAAGACGGATTTATGCCCACCACGGGCTGGAACGTCCACGAATTCACCACTCCCTTCAATTGGGATGGCGCTTCGAATATCCTGGTGGACATCTTTTCAGACCTCGTAACCACCTACACTCAAAATGCTTCGGTTTTCTACACTGAAACTGGCTTCAACAGTAGCTTGCGCTTCCAAAGCGACAGTGCTGAAGGCCAAAGCGCCACCACAGGCACGCTTTCCATGAATCGCAGCAATATCCGGTTCAACATGGCTGCACTGGTGGTAACCAATCCGCCCAATCCGGCGATAATGATTTCTCCCGTCAACGAAGCACAAAACATTTTTGGCGGTGTTGCTCTGAGATGGGGCAGCGGAGGCGGAGCGCCCCTGGGTTACAAAGTTCATTTTGGAACCACAAACCCGCCGCCCTTCGTTGAGGAAACAACCGAAACCACATACAATCCAACCGTTGAGAACGAAACAACCTACTATTGGCAGATTGTACCCTTCAACGCCATTGGTGATGCTCAAAACTGCCCGATCTGGAGTTTTACAACGGCAGGACAACATGCCATAATCGGAGCAGGAGACCAATGGGCGCGAATGCCGATTGATTTCTATTATAAATGCTCCCTCTTTGAAACCATCTATTACCCAGACGAACTGGGCTTTGCCAGCGGAATCATCACTGCCATTGCCTTTTTTAACAACTTTTCCAGCACCACAGTCATGGATAAACCAACCCAAATCTGGTTGGGAACAACAGACCAAACTGATCTCACCGGCGCGTGGATTCCTTCCACCGAGATGAACCTGGTTTTCGATGGAAATGTTGACTATCCCGCAGGTGAAAATACTGTCATAATCCAACTGCAATCCCCATATATGCACACACCGGGGAACCTGGTGATGATGGTGAAACGTCCTCTGGATGGAGGATATTTCTCTTCTACAGATTACTTCAAATGCCAGACTGGTACCGAGATGAGAACGCGCAAATTGATGTCCGACAGCATCGATTACGACCCCACCGCGCCTTCCGCAGCGACAGCGGTGGCGCAATTCCCAAAAACTGCTTTCTTCTACAGTGGACAGCAGATTGAGAACGATTTGGCAGCGATGTCGCTCACCGGACCACTCAGTCCCACCGAGGGTTTGCAATCAAACTATGTGGTCACCATCAAAAACAATGGCGTCAATACCCAAACCAACTATCAGGTGAAGCTTTTCAAAACCGGTGAGGTGGAACTGGCATCCGTGAATGGTCCCAGCATCGCGTCTTTGCAAACCTTGCAGGTTACGATACCTTGGACGCCTGCAGAAGCAGGCGCAGTCACGATTTGGGGTGAAGTTGTCCTCACCGGGGATGAGATTGAACAAAACAACCGGACAGCAACTCTGGACCTGGCAATCCAACCCGAAGGCATACAAGCCGTTACCATCGGTGAAGGAAACGAAACTGACCGCATGCCGATGGATTATTATTACAAAAACTCCATCTTCGAAACCCTCATCTATGAGGATGAACTTGATTTCGTGAGCGGAACCATCACTTCTCTGGCGTTTTATAACAATTTTGCGTCCAATAACCCAAACGGCGCCACCAAGATTTGGATGGGAAGCACAGACCAGACAGACCTCACAGGCGGCTGGATTCCATCCACTCAGCTTAACCTGGTTTTCGACGGAAACGTGCAATATCCCGCTGGCGCGAATACCATCACCATTCCGCTGCAAACGCCCTATTTCCACACACCCGGAAATCTCGTAATCATGGTTCTGAGACCCATGGACACGGACTGGTATTCTTCCTCGGATTATTTCCTCTGCCAAAGCAGAACCCAGATGCGAACGCTTAAACTTCAATCCGACGGCACAAGTTACGATCCAACCAACCCTCCAACAGCCACTGCCACAGCCAGATTCCCCAAACTCACGATTTTTTATTCCGCAGAACCCATTGAAAATGACCTTGGAATATCGAACCTCATTGGAAACCAGACTCCCAGCGTTGGAAGCTCCTCAAACTATGTTGTCACCATAAGAAACAACGGCAGCAACGCCCAAAACAACTATCAGGTGAAGCTTTTCAAGGAAGGGGACATCATGGTCAGCAGCGTGGCTGGTCCCGCCATTCAATCCCTGGAAACCCTGCAGGTGAATATTCCCTGGACGCCAGACGCCATGGGTCAGACCTATCTGTATGCCACAGTGGATCTTGCTGGAGATGAGATTGAACAAAACAACCGTACCCAAAACTTCATCGTGGAGGTGCTGGAAGCCGGAACCACCTTCATTACCATCGGTGCCGGAACTTCCTCCAACACCACCACAGGAAGCCCGACACCGTATGGAACCTGGTACAGAAGCTTCCGCCAGCAATATCTGTGGACCGCTGCCGAGCTTCAGGATGCTGGAGCAAACACGGGATTCATCACCGCCATCGCCTTCAACGTTGATGTTGTGAACAACTGTTCACCCATGACGAACTTCACCATCCGCGTCAAGGAAACCGACCAAACCGTGCTTTCCACCAGCTTCGAGCCCGGAGCTTACACCACGGTTTGGAATCAAAATGACTTCCTCCCCACCGCGGGCTGGAACGTACACACGCTGAATGAAATGTATCACTGGGATGGCACATCCAACCTCTTGATTGACGTTTTCTGCGATATCATTCCCGGCGGCTATTCCCAAAATGCTTCCGTTTATTACACTTTAACGGGAGGCAACACCGCTCTTCGCGCCCAAAGCGACAGCGAAAACTGTTCTGAATCCGCCACCGGAAGCCTTTCATCAAATCGTGCCAACCTCCGTCTGGGCATGATTCTGGTGGGCATGGCATCACTCAGCGGAACCGTTACCGGACCCGGAGGAACACCTCTTGCGGAGGTTCAAGTCCAATTCGCCAATGGCGGACACAGCACCGTCACAAACTCCCAGGGTCAATACAACATCCAAAACATCATGCCCGGGGATTACAGCGTCAGCTTCAGCAAACACGGATATCAGACCCAGACCCAAAACATCAGCCTGGATGAAGACGAAGACGCCACCCTGAATATTTCCCTGGCCACCCTGCCGATGGTGAATGTGACTGGAACTGTGATTGCCAGCGACACCCAATCCGGAATCGCCGGCGCCTCCATACAGCTTTCCGGATATGAAAACTATAGCGGAAACACCACCGCCACCGGAAGCTTCAACATACCAAACGTTTACGCCAACAACAGCTATCAATGCACCATCATGGCTCCCGGTTACAGCAACTATCTGGGAACCATCACCCTCGGCTCCGCCAACCACGATATGGGAACCATCACCCTGGACGAAATTGCCTACGCGCCACACTCTTTGCAGGCTGAAGTGAACGTGACCGGAACCGCTGTGAACCTGAACTGGACGGCTCCGGATCCAAACGCCACCCAGATTACAGAAAGCTTTGAAAGCCCCAACTTCCCACCCACGGATTGGAGCCAGGAAATCACAAACACCGGCGGGCCAAACGCCAACGGTGTTTACAACAGCTTCTGCCGCGTGGGTACCGTTCCGCTGAGCGGTTCACCCGCCACTCCCACAGACGGCAGCTTCCAAAGTGGCCTCTTCTGGGATTCCACCCATCAGGACGAATGGCTGATCACACCAAGCTTTAACTGCCCTCCCGGCGGATATTTACGCTTTGATTCCCACGTCTTTTTGGGTTCCATAAACGAGGATCACTACTATGTGAAAATCAGCACCGATGGCGGAAACTCCTGGACACCGCTCTGGGACGCGTCCGCGCAAACCGGAGGCTGGAACTATTATGCCAGCCCCATCACCGTGGATTTGGAAAACTATGGCGGCATGCAGGTTAAGCTTGCTTTCAACGCCGTGGACGGCCCCGACCAGGAAGGCCTCTATTATGTTTGGTTTATCGACAACATCTACATCGGAAACCTCAGAACCGAACACAGCCCGGTGGTAAACATCAATTTCCAGGATGAAGAACTCACATACCGTTCAGATTCGAAAGTGGACCCTTCACCCTTTGCCACCAACACGCGCCATCCCTCACGCGCGCAACACTTTGGACTGACCCGCAACGAGCCAAGCCTGCCGCAGACGCAACAGGAACGCCAGGCACCGCAGCGCTCCTTGCTGGGATACAAACTCTGGCGCTTCACACCCGGTCAGGAAAGCAACGAAACGGCATGGTCAAGCCTCACGCCAAATGTCCTTGATGAGCCGCTTTTCACCGATCCAGACTGGCAAACCCTGCCCAACGCGGAATATCGCTGGGCTGTGAAAGCCATCTACACCAATGGCGTCTCCTCGGTTGCCTCATTTTCGAATGTCCTGGAAAAATCTGAGGAAATCGGACTGATCGCCGGAGTGGTGCGGCGCATAAATAACGCGCCCATCCAAGGCGCTACTGTCAGCGTGGGAGCGGTTTCCGCCACCACCAACGCCGCCGGAGCCTATTCGCTGATTCTGCCCATCGGAACCTACGACGTAAGCTGCACCGCCACCGGCTTCGAACCCCAAACCGCGAACGACATTACGGTGAGCCC
>JAAYKA010000088.1 GCA_012522635.1 Candidatus Cloacimonadota bacterium | reverse complement strand
CTATTTCTGCGCTAATCCGCGAGAACCCCAAAATGATTTCCCCAAACCCTCATTTTGTTACCCACTATATATAGAGGGGCTCTTTAGCGTGGCTCATTTATGCCTCATTCATGCCTTGGGAACATCTTTGGGGCAACAAGCGAAGTTCCCGGGATGGTATCAGGTTACTGTGGCGCTGGATTCAAGGGAGTTTGGCGGAATTGGAAGCGAGGTTGACGGCTTGCTCTTGATTAACGAACCCAGGTGGTCGGAAGAACATTTTTTGACGCTAAGGCCTGGAT
Source organism: Candidatus Cloacimonadota bacterium (assembly GCA_012522635.1). Lineage (NCBI taxonomy): Bacteria > Pseudomonadati > Candidatus Cloacimonadota > Candidatus Cloacimonadota bacterium. The sequence continues at coordinate 10,427 of JAAYKA010000088.1, read as the reverse complement.
TCCTCACATTCGTTCGGAATGACGGGTCGGGGTTTCTGCCCAAAGGGCGAAGCTGGGTGAATGAAAAAGGGCTGATGAAAAAGCGATGAATAAAAAAACCCGGTCTGGGGATTTTTCCCTTGTGACCGGGCCAGTGTTTCTGGAGCTAAATGGGGGACTCGAACCCCCGACCTACTGATTACGAATCAGTTGCTCTACCAACTGAGCTAATTTAGCTCAATCACGTATCAGCCGAAAGCCGCTTGGCTCTGTGGGGCTGTCGATGAATGATAGTTTATGGGTGCGGGAATATTGTTTATCCTCGGAGGAGGCAAAACTTTTCCCCAGGCGCAGCTTCATATAGGGAGTTGTGACCAGGGTGAGCCGGATGTTTGTGTCTTGGTTCAGATTGTGGGGATGCCAAAACTCAGTTCCGTCCAGACCGGTGCTAAGTTTGTTTGCGCCATCCAGTTCAAAGGTGGGAATGTCGATGTTATACCAGATTTTGAACTGCGCTTTTTCGCCATAATCCCGAAGCTTGTCCAGGTGGATGCCAAAAAACCTTACGGGACTGTTCCAAGCCAGCAGTTCGGGCTGGGGAAGGGTGGGTTCAAAGTGTTCGGGCACCATGTTTGTGACCCAATAAAGTTTCTCATTTTTGCCTGAGACCGTAATCGACTGTATTTGCGCGTCTTTATGCAAGAAAAAACCATAGTGAAAGCTGGGATCGAGCTGGGATTTGGGAATTTCAAAATCAAGCTGCATATACAGACGACGAAGCTCAGTTGAATAGAACATATCCAGTTCATATTCGTTTGCTTCCAAGAGTTTAAAACTCAATGCGGCAGGGCTTTCCTGCGCCGCAAGAAGGCTCGCAAGCAACAAGAGGGCAAAAAACATAATCGTTCTGCGCATGGTAAACTCCTTTTATACATAGTCTGTTTGGTCAAAACTTAATCCATATCATATTTCGTCAAGAGTTTTCTATGACGTGTTTGCGTGAATTGAGGAAATTTTTCCCTTGACGCCAACAGCATTTTTAAAAGTCTGCCATCAGCAAACATATTAAAAATCGAAAGGAGAACAATATGAAACGCAAAGTAATCATCATGGGAGCAGCCGGGAGAGATTTCCACAATTTCAACGTCTACTTCCGCGACAATGAGGATTATGATGTCGTGGCCTTCACCGCCACACAGATTCCAGGGATTGACGACAAAAAATATCCCGCCGAACTGGCTGGCAAGCTCTATCCGAATGGCATTGAGATTTTGCCCGAAGCCGAGCTGAAAGCTTTAATCGAAAAGCACAACGTTGATTTGGTGGTGCTTTCCTACAGTGACCTTCTCTATGACGACGTGATGCACAAAGCGTCACTGGTCAACGCCGCTGGAGCAGATTTTATGCTGATGGGCACAAAATCCACGATGATTAAGACGGACAAGCCGCTGATCACGGTTTGCGCGGTGCGCACCGGTTGTGGAAAATCCCAGACCACCCGCACTATCATCGAAGCCCTGAAAGCAAAGGGACGCAAAGTTGTTTCCATTCGCCACCCCATGCCCTATGGCGACCTTGTGAAACAAAAAGTTCAACGCTTTGCCGAAATTGAAGACCTGAAAAAACACGATTGCACCATTGAAGAAATGGAAGAATATGAGCCGCATATCATGATGAACAGCGTGATTTACGCCGGGGTGGATTATGAAGCCATCCTGCGTGAAGCGGAAAAAGAAGCCGACGTGATTATCTGGGACGGCGGAAATAACGATATTCCATTCTATAGCTCTGACAAACAGCTCAACGTGGTGGTTGCAGACCCCCATCGCCCCGGAGATGAGATTTCCTATTATCCTGGTGAAACCAATATCCTCCTCGCGGATGTGGTTGTGATCAACAAAATCGACAGTGCCGATTTGGATGGCATCACCGAGGTTCGGGAAAATGTTCGCGCCATCAACCCCAAGGCCAAGATTGTTGACGCGGCTTCTCCGCTGACAGTGGATAAAATCGATATTATCGCCGGCAAAAGAGTGTTGGTGGTGGAAGACGGTCCCACTCTCACCCACGGAAACATGCCCTACGGCGCTGGAATGGTGGCTGCGGAGAAATATGGCGCCGCGGAATTTGTTGACCCCCGTCCCTACGCGGTTGGTGAGATTGCCGAAACCTTTGAAAAATATCCGGATATCGGCGATTTGCTTCCCGCCATGGGCTATAGCGCCCAGCAAATCAAGGACTTGGAAGAGACCATCAACGCCACCGAATGTGAGGGCGTGGTGATTGCCACTCCGATCGACCTGCGTCGTATCGTGAACATCAAACATCCCGCTTGCCAGGTGAGCTATGACCTCCAGGAAATCGGACATCCCACCCTCGCCGACCTCCTTGAGGATTTCTAAGAAATTAGATATTAACAAGATAAATGGGGCAGACCGCGAGTTCTGCCCCTATTTTTCAAAAGAGGAATGATGAAGAAAACAGCAGTTCTTGCCCTGGGCGGAAACGCAATCATCAAGGTCGGAGAAAAAGGAACGATTTCCGAGCAATTCAAAAATACCCGTGATTCCCTGAGCGGAATTGTGGAACTTATCCGCCAAGGCTACCGCCTCGCCATCACCCACGGAAATGGGCCTCAAGTGGGAAACCTTCTCCGCCAGCAGGAAGCGGGTGAAAAGGAAGGCATAGCGCCTCTGCCGCTGGGGGTTTTAAACGCGGCGACGGAAGGCTCGATGGGCTATATGATTGAACAAAGCCTCCAAAACAGCCTCCACAAGCTTGGCTTGGAAAAAAAGGTTATCACCATTATTTCACAGGTTGAAGTTGACAGGAATGACCCCAGTATGCTCAATCCCAGCAAATATGTTGGCAGCAGTTATTACAGCGCCGAAGAGGCTGAGGATTTGAGAAAAAACCTGGGCTGGACGCTGCGTGAAGACGCTGGCAAAGGCTGGCGGCGTGTGGTTCCTTCGCCGCTTCCTCAAAGGATTATCCCTGCCGAAATCATTCGCGAATTGGTTCAACGGGGTGAAATCGTCATCGCTGTGGGCGGGGGTGGGGTTCCGGTTTACACCCAGGAAGATGGCAGCCTGGAAGGGCTTGACGCTGTGGTTGACAAGGATTTTGCCAGCGCACTTTTGGCGCTCAATATCGAGGCTGACCTTTTTGTCATCCTCACCGGAGTGGATAAAGTGGCGGTCGATTATGGCAAGCCCAGCCAGCGGGATTTGGACAGCCTCAATTTGGAAGAGGCGCGAAGATTTTTTGACGAAGGACATTTTCCTCCCGGAAGCATGGGTCCCAAAATCAAAGCCGCCATCGATTTCCTCGAACGTGGCGGACGCGAGGTGCTCATCACTTCCATCGAAAGGATTGCGGACGCCTTCGCCGGGAAAACCGGAACACGCATCACTCCCTGAACCAAGCTTGGAAAAAAAGCTGGACAGAAGACAGGCTCAAAAAATACTGACTCAAAATTCCATAGGAGAATAAAATGGCACTTGACCCTGCGGCCAAAACGGCTATCATGGCAGAGTTTAAACTCCATGAATCAGACACCGGTTCGCCCGAAGTCCAGATTGCTTTGCTCACACGTCGGATTAAAGATATCACCGAACATCTGAAAGTGCACAGCAAGGATTTCAGCACCAGACGCGGACTGTTGAAACTGATCGGGCAAAGAAGGCGCCTGCTTGATTATCTGAAGCGGAAAGACATCAATCGCTACCGCGAGATTATCAAAGCGCTGGAAATCCGAAAATAAACTACGCCAAGATACTTGAACAAGGTGGATTTGCCCGGTCTGCGGCGTGGATCCACCTTTTTTAAATGCGCCCGAGGCTGTAAAATTCGGGCAAAGAAACATCAATCTCCAGGGGAGCATGAGCAATAAGCTGAAGGCTTTGTCCTCAGGCAGTTTTCAGCCTATTGCTTCTTCTCCCCCGGAACAAAACAAGGAGAAGTGAATGCATAACTTCAACATCGTCAAGCGTGAGCTTGACTTTTGCGGACGTCCTCTATATGTGGAAACAGGCCGCATGGCAAAACAAGCCAATGGCAGCGTGTATGTCCGCTATGGCGGAACATCTGTGTTGGTGACCGCCTCCATGAGCAAAGAGCCGGTGGAAAACCAGGATTTCTTTCCGCTCACGGTGGATTATATCGAAAAAATGTATGCCAGCGGGAAAATCCCCGGTGGTTTCTTCAAACGTGAAGCCCGGCCAACAACGGACGCGACGCTTTCCGCCCGCGTTATCGACCGCAGCATCCGTCCCCTCTTTCCAGAAGGTTTTCGTCACCAGGTTCACGTTGTTTTGAACGTGCTTTCCTATGACGGTGAAAACGACCCCAGCTCGCTTGGCGTCTTTGGAGCCTCGCTGGCGCTGACTCTTTCAGACATTCCTTTCCACGGCCCCATCGCCGGCGTGAAAGTTGGTCAGGTGGATGGGCAGTTGGTTTTGAACCCCCTCCAAAGCCAGATGAAAGAATCTTCCAAGATGAATCTGTATGTCGCAGCTTCCGCCACCTCGGTGGTGATGATTGAATCCTCCGCTTTGGAATTGAGCGAGGAAACCATGCTGGACGCTGTTTATACCGGACATGAAGAGATTAAAAAGCTCTGCGCGCTTCAGTTGGATATGCAAAGTGAAGTTGGCAAAGAGAAGGTGGAAGTGGAACTGCTGGGCATTCCGGAAGAGATTATGTCCCGCGTGGAATCCGGATATGGCGCTCAGATTGCGGAATCTGCCATGATTTTGGGCAAACAGGAACGCCAGGACGCCTTTGACGCTGCCGAAGCGGAGATGATTGCCCAGTATCTGGACGAAAAAGACGAGGAATTTGAGCAGCAGGAAAAATGGCACAAAGCGGCTTTCGAAGAACTGATTCGCCGCCATGTGCGTGATTCCATCCTCTACAAGCAACATCGCGTGGACGGACGTGGCTTGGATGATATCCGCCCCATCACCTGCGAAATCGATGTTCTGCCCGTGGTTCACGGTTCAGCCCTTTTCACCCGCGGTGAAACCCAATCCCTGGGAACCATCACCCTGGGCGGTGGAAGCGACGAACAGGTGATTGATGGCTTGGAAGAAGAATACAAGAAAAACTTTTATCTTCATTATAATTTCCCGCCTTTCAGCGTCGGCGAAGCTGGCAGAATGGGCGCAGTGGGACGACGTGAACTGGGTCATGGAAACCTTGCCGAACGCGCTCTCACAGCCGTTTTGCCGGACCGTGAAACTTTCCCATACACCTTGCGGATTGTGGCAGACACCTTGGAATCCAACGGTTCTTCATCCATGGCCTCCATCTGCAGCGGCTGTTTGGCAATGATGGCTGGCGGCGTGCCCATCAAGGCGCCTGTGGCTGGCATCGCAAACGGCCTCATCATGGAAGGTGAAAAATATGTGGTTTTGACAGACATTGTTGGCTTGGAAGACCACCTTGGCGACATGGATTTCAAATGTGCCGGAACCCGTAACGGTATCACTGCCATGCAGATGGATATCAAGATTGAAGGCATCACCAAAGACATCATGCGCATCGCCCTCGAAAAAGCGAAAGCGGCAAGACTGTCGATTTTGGACAAGATGCAGGCGCTGATTCCTGAACCCAGGGAAGACCTGGCTCCCACAGCTCCACGCATCGAAGCCTTCAAAATCCCCGTGGATAAAATCGGCGAAGTTATCGGGCCGAGCGGAAAGATGATAAAATCCATCATCGAAGCCTGCCAGGTTCAGATTGACATCGAAGACGACGGCACAGTGCGCATCCTTTCTCCGGACAAGGCTTCCATCACCATGGCAATGGAGATGGTGAAAGGGATTGCCATCGACCCCGAAGTGGGAGAGGAATTTGAAGGTCCCGTCACCCGCATCGAACCCTACGGTGTTTTTGTGAAGATTCTGAACGGTGCCAAGGAAGGCATGGTTCACGTTTCCCAGATGCACACATCGCGCATCGGACATCCCGAAGATATGGTGAAACTGGGCGACATCGTCCACGTGAAATCACTGGGCATGGACAAAGGAAAACTGGCGCTCACCATGAAAGGTGTGGAAGGAAACCCTGAACCAGACCCCAACGCACCCAAACATGAAAGACCACCGCGCCGGGATGACAACCGCAACGACCGCGGCCGCAATGACAGACGCTCTGGCGGACGTGGTGGCAGTGGTGGTGGCAACAGTGGCGGCGGATACCGCAGAAGATAATAAACTCAAAACTTGCCGGGCTCCGCATCCAAGCTGGGCCCGGCTTTTTCGCTAAACAGGGAGGACCTCATGGATTATAAGGTTGCCGATATTAATCTGGCAGGATTTGGACGCCGGGAAATTGAACTGGCGGAAGCGGAAATGCCAGGCTTGATGGCTTTGCGCAAAAAATACGCGGACAGCAAACCGCTGCAGGGTGCCCGCATCACAGGAAGCCTCCACATGACGGTGCAAACCGCTGTCCTCATCGAAACTCTCCTCCAGCTTGGCGCTCAGGTTCGCTGGGCGAGCTGCAACATTTTTTCCACCCAAGACCACGCTGCCGCAGCAATCGCCGCTGGAGGCACGCCTGTTTTCGCTTGGAAGGGGGAAACCCAGCAGGAATACTGGGAATGCACGCTTAACGCGCTTTCCTGGCCAAATGGAGGGCCTGACCTCATCGTTGACGATGGGGGAGACGCCACTCTCATGGTTCATGAGGGAGTCCGTTTGGAAAAGGAATTTGCTCAAAGCGGAAAACTGCCTGAAGCCACAGCGGAAAACCGTGAAATGCGTTTGGTTCAGGAACTTCTGATTCGTGAACTTTCCAAGGATGCTCAAAAATGGCAGCGTATCGCCAAAAACCTCAGGGGTGTCAGCGAAGAAACAACCACCGGCGTGAACCGGCTCTATCAAACACTTTCTGAAGGTGGCTTGCTTTTTCCAGCCATCAACGTGAACGATTCCGTCACAAAATCGAAGTTCGACAACCTCTATGGCTGCCGCGAATCTTTGGCGGATGGCATCAAACGCGGAACGGATGTGATGGTGGCGGGAAAAGTGGTTATGGTTTGCGGTTTTGGCGATGTGGGCAAAGGTTGCGCCCAGTCCATGCGTGGCTTTGGCGCCAGGGTTGTGGTCAGCGAAATTGACCCCATCTGTGCCCTTCAAGCCGCGATGGAAGGCTATGAAGTGAACACCGTTGAGGAAATGCTTGATGAGGCGGACATCTTTGTGACCGCCACTGGAAACTGTGATGTTATCCGCGTGGAACACATGTTAAAGATGAAAAACAACGCCATCGTTTGTAATATCGGGCATTTCGACAATGAAATCCAAGTGGATGCGCTGTTTGCCACCGATGGCGTCACCCGGGAAAACATCAAACCTCAGGTGGACAAAATCAACCTTCCCACAGGTCAATCCATCATTTTGCTCAGCGAAGGTCGTTTGGTGAATTTGGGCAACGCCACAGGACACCCATCTTTCGTGATGAGCTGTTCTTTCACCAATCAGGTCTTGGCGCAGCTTGCTCTTTGGCAAAGCAAACACGAAATCGGGGTTTACACCCTGCCCAAACTTTTGGATGAAGAAGTGGCAAGTCTGCATCTGGACAAACTTGGCGTTAAACTAACTTCTCTCACTCCAACTCAGGCCAAATATATAAACGTCCCTCTTGCAGGACCCTTCAAGCCTGAGCGCTATCGCTATTGAAGCCAAATGTCAACCAACGCCCCCGTTCTGATTGATGAACTTTTTGGAGAACTTGTCCCCGCGCCTGAGGGTCAACGCTGGGTAGTTATCCACACCAAACCACGCTGTGAAAAGAAACTGGCGGAATACGCCCAACGCAACAACATTTCATACTACCTGCCTCAATTGGACAGTAAAAGGGTCTATCAACGTCGGGTGGTTAACTTTACAAAACCGATGTTCCCCAGCTATATCTTCTGCGTTTTGGATTCCCAAAAGCGCAAAACCCTCACCTATTCCGGCTATGTGGTGAATTTTATCCGGGTGAATCAACAGAAGGAATTGCTGGAGGAGCTGCAAAATATCAAGCTCAGCCGCAGCCCCGGCGTGGAGTTGGAAAACACCGTCTGGCTCGCGCAGGGCTTGAAAGTGGAGATTACCAAGGGTCCCTTGAAAGGCGTAACTGGATTGGTGGAAAACCATGAAAAACTGGACGAGGTCAACCTCCAAATTAACATCCTGCGCCAGGCTGTTCGCTTGAAAATTGACCCCCGCAATGTCAAAATTCTGAAGAACCAACAAGACTGAGAGGTGAAAAAGTGACGATACTGATAACTGGTGGAGCGGGCTTCATTGGCTCCCACGTGGCGGATGCCTATCTGAATGCGGGGCATAGGGTTGTGGTTGTGGACGACCTTTCCTCAGGAAGGCGGGAAAACCTTGATTCCCGCGTGGTTTTCCATCAAAAAGACATCCGCGACGAATCCCTTGCAGCCATCTTCGAGCTTGAAAAACCTGACATCGTGAACCACCACGCCGCCCAAATCAGCGTGCCCCGTTCCATCAGCAATCCAAAGCAGGATGCTGAGGTTAACATATTGGGGCTTATAAACGTTTTGCAGTGTTGTGTGAAGCATCAGGTTAAGAAAATTATCTTTATCTCTTCTGGTGGAGCCATTTACGGGGAGGCGAAAGAATATCCGACCACGGAAAACTACCTGCCCAAACCTCTTTCAATTTATGCCATAAACAAATACGCCGGAGAGCATTATCTTCGTTTTTTCCATCATCAATATGGTCTCAAATATACAGTGCTCCGCTATGCCAATGTTTTTGGGCCTCGCCAGATGCCTGAAGGCGAAGCTGGCGTGGTTTCCATCTTTGTGGAAAAGCTCTTAAAGGATGAAACCCCTGAGCTTTACGCTTACCCGGATGAACCAGATGGCATGATCCGTGATTACGTTTACGTTAAGGATGTGGTGCGGGCTAATCTGGCGGTTTTGGAAAGCGGAGACAACGACGCCTTCAACATCGGAACCTGTATGGAAACCACCACTTTACACCTCTATAGAACCATTTTATGGCAGCTTGGGAAGAAGATTCAGCCCCAACGTGGTCCCGCCCGTCAGGGAGACATTCGCCGTTCCATGCTGGATAATTCCAAAGCCTTTCGTGAATTGGGCTGGAGCCCGCTCTATTCGCTGGAAGAAGGGGTGAAGGAAACCATCGAATTTTTCAAACAAAAAAGAGGCGACAAATGAATATCGCGATGATTGGCTCCGGCTATGTGGGACTCGTGAGCGGAGCGTGTTTCGCGGATATGGGAAACCGCGTCATCTGCGTGGACAACGACCGCGCCAAAATCGAGATGCTGAACCAAAACCGGATTCCCATCTACGAACCCGGACTTCAGGAACTGGTGGAACGAAACCGCGCCCAAAAAAGGCTGAGCTTCACCCTGGACATCGCCACGGCTGTGCAATCCTCGGAAGCCGTGTTCATCGCGGTGGGAACGCCTCCGGACGAAGATGGCTCCGCGGATTTGCAATATGTTTTGGCAGTGGCGAAAGACATCGCGCGCCACATGAAAAAATACACAGTGGTGGTGAATAAATCAACCGTTCCTGTGGGAACCGCGGATTTGGTGGCGCAAACCATCCGTAATGAACAGGAAAAGCTGGGCATAAAGGTTGATTTCGATGTGGTTTCAAACCCTGAATTTCTGAAGGAAGGCGCTGCCATTGATGACTTTATGAGCCCGGACAGAGTGGTTATCGGAGCAGACAATCCCAAGGCGGCTGAGCTTATCCACGAGCTATACAAACCCTTCCACCGCAGCCGCGAACGCATACTCCTGATGGGAACCCGCTCGGCGGAAATGACAAAATATGCAGCCAACGCCATGTTGGCAACTAAGATATCTTTCATGAACGAGCTTTCCCGCCTCTGTGAGGCAATCGGCGCAGATATTGCTGAGATTCGAAACGGCATCGGCAGCGACAGCCGCATCGGCTACCAATTCATCTATCCCGGTGTGGGTTATGGCGGTTCCTGCTTTCCCAAGGACGTTCGCGCCCTCATCCAGATGTATCGCCAAAATGGCATGGAAGCCCGCATCCCGGAAGCGGTTGAAGCCATTAATAATCGCCAAAAACAGGTCTTGGTGGATAAGGTAAGGAACCACTTTGAAGGTAAATTGAACGGTCTTGTTTTTGCGGTTTGGGGTCTGGCTTTCAAACCCCGCACAGACGATATGCGCGAAGCGCCTTCCCGTGTTATCATCAATGCTTTGCTGGAGTCCGGCGCGAAAATCCAGGCCTATGACCCTGTTGCCATCGATGAGGCAAAGCGCGTTTTCGGAGGCAGGGAAGGGCTTTCCTACAGCCGGGACCAGTATGAAGCCTTAAACGGCGCTGATGCCCTGCTGTTGATTACGGAATGGCCTCAATTCCGCCATCCGGATTTCGAAAAGGTGAAAAAAGCTCTTAAACAGCCCCTCAT
>JAAYKA010000087.1 GCA_012522635.1 Candidatus Cloacimonadota bacterium | reverse complement strand
ACGAGATTAACCTGGTACTGTCACCCATGTCCACTGAAACCATATATGTGCATTTCCTGCCCACAGCGCAGCAGCAGTATAGCAGAAACTTATTCATTGAGACCAACGCGCCCAACCTTCCTTTGTTTATCATGCCTCTAAGTGGCAGAGGCTACACTCTCTATGCCGAATTTAGTGCTGACCCAACTTCCGGAGATGTTCCTCTGGAGGTGAATTTCCAAAACCAATCGGTGGCTGGTATAAATCAAAGCCTGTGGGATTTTGGGGATGGGAACACATCGGAAGAAATGAATCCCACACATACATTCACCCAAAAAGGTGTTTACAATGTAAAATTGACGGTGTGGGATGATTATTTCAACACTGACGTCACCCACCAGGTAACAGTTATTGCGCACCCTCTTTTGACCTGCGCGCAAGAAGCAGGCCATATATTTACCAAGACTTTTATTGGGGAACAGTCAGCACCGTTTGAAATTATTCTGCAAAATACAGGTACAGACTCACTTTGGGTCACCGGCGCGCACTGGCGTTCACGCAATAGGGACACTTGCTTCACTTTTGAGTACGAGGAATTGGGCGAAGCAATCGTTCCAGGAGGAGAGGCAAGCCTAATGGTATGGTTCAATCCGCTAACAGAAGGTGTATTTGCGGATACGCTTTGTATTGTGAATACTTCGGAAAATATCCCATTATTAAAAATCCCATTTTCTGGTCGGGGATACAAGCTGCACGCGGCTTTTGCTGCAGAGCCAATGTGTGGGGATGTTCCTTTGAAGGTGGAATTCACCGATCTTTCAACCGAAGATATCATCCAGTGGACTTGGGATTTTGAGGATGGCAGCACATCCACAGAGCAGCATCCAGTGCATTTGTTTGAAGAAAAAGGGCTGTATCAGGTGGAATTGACTGTGAGTGACGGAATCCATTACGATTCAGTATCTCAGACTATAGAGGTGATTGCTCATCCAATGCTGGCTTCAGATCAGTTAGTTGGGCATCAATTCACAAAGACCTATTTGACTGAGGAATCGAATGCATTTGAAATTTTGCTGAACAGCTCCGGAACTGATACATTATTTGTGGATAATGTCTATTGGAAATCACAGCATCGAGACCATTATTTCCATTATGTTTTCGAGCAGTTGGCCGAACCAATCGCACCAGGAGATAATACAACTATCTCTGTCACTTTCGCACCTCTGGGCGAGGGTGTGTTCCGCGATACTCTTTGTGTGGTCAATAATTCCGAAAACCTGCCTCTGGTAGAAATTCCATTTTCAGGTCGAGGATACAAGCTACATGCCGACTTTTCCGCAGAGCCAATGTGTGGGGATGTGCCCTTGACGGTGGAATTCACCGATCTCTCAACCGAAGATATTATCCAATGGAATTGGGATTTTGGGGATGGTGGCACATCCACACAGCAGCACCCTGTGCATCTGTTTGAAGAAAAAGGGCTGTATCAGGTGGAGTTGACCGTAAGTGATGGGATACATTACGATACATCATCCCAGAGTATTGAAGTGATAGCCCATCCCATGATGACTTTTGATTATCCGCAATCCTATAACTTCGACATCGTGTATCTGGGAGACATTTCTGAAAGTATAACGCTTACTCTTCAAAGTACTGGAACAGATACTCTTTTTGTGAACAACCTCTGGTGGGAAAATGGATCGGATGTGTTTAGTTTCTCCTGCCTTGATCTGCCTTGTCCAATACCGCCTGGAGAGTCGGCTACCATTGATGTCTGGTTCCATCCAAGCGCACGGGGAGCATATTCAGACAGCCTGGTAATAGAAAGCAATGCCGAGAACCTTTCTGTTGTGAAAGTAAAATTCAGCGGCAGGGGCGAGTATGTGCCACCCAAGCCCCCAGCCAACGTTTATTTAACAATAGAGGGCAACCATGCTCTTATCCATTGGGACGAAGTAACGCAAACCATCTATGATACACCATTTAGCCCAGACGCATACATTGTGTTTCTTGCGGCGGACCCCTATGATAATTATACTTTCCTCGGCTCCAGCACCAGCCTTAGCTACACTCATTTCATGGTGGCGGCATACCAACCGCGCATGTTCTATAAGGTGATGGCATACAAGGATATGGGAAAACAAGAGTTTAATCCTGATGATTATGGATTGGTACCCGGCATGACGGAAGAGGAGGTTTTGCGATTACTGGCTGGGGATTAAGATAGAAATCAAACATTGAAGCTGATGAATTAGGCTGGCAAGTCTATACCTTGTTGTTAGTTACCTCTGAAACAGAGGTTTACTTAGATGAATTGCCTCCATATTCGTCAATGAAGCCCTGAGCATTTTCAGCAGATGCAATATTCCAATATCCGCCCTTGACCCTGGCTCAAGCTCAAACAAAAAACCCCTCACAAACATCCAAAACAGCGTTTGGAAAGTCTTTGAGGGGCATTTAGGATCTGTATTGCCGCCAATCATGCGGCGACACAGTGATTTAGATTATTTTTTCTACATCGTACTCAAATTTCATCCAGCGGGATGTTGAGTTCCTCGGTTCCAGGCACGGCAAAGCGTCCGTCACGGATGATGTAATGTTCCTGTCCGTCGGCAGTTACAGCCGTGATGGAAGCCAGCATATCGTAGGGCAGGGTGATATCCGTGTGTGCCTGGGTGTAGGCGCCGATGGGGTCTTCCTTGCGGGTGGCGGATTTTTCGTTGTCCACCGCAATCATCTCCTTGCCATTCATGAAGTTGGGATGCGGAGCGTCCTCTTCGTGGCTGTAACAGGTGTCACCGATGGCAAAATGCGGTCCCATTTTCTCGATGATGAGGATGGGCAAAAGCGCCTGAATATCGTGTTTGCGGGCAACCTGATAGGCCAAAGTGTTGGTTCCGATGGCAAATTCCCCGATGGGCAAAGTATCGTGGGGCAAAAGCAGGTTTTCGTGGATATACTTTTTGCCTTCGGCGGGATCGGGGAAGTTTGTGCAGGAATAATCCTTGATCCAGCCGTCCTCAAAGTGCACGCGCAGATTGAGATAGCGCAGGCTGCCAAGGTAGATATCCTCAACGTGGAGAGTGCCGGTGGTTCCTTCCAAAACGGGTGAGGTAAACACTTCTCCCACAGGGATATTGACATCCGCCACACAGTTTTCAAAGATGGTTTCATTGGCAGGGTCGGTGATGGTGTGCATTTTCACGCGGATATCGGTGTCGTTGCCGGGTTTTCCCTTCACGTGGACGTATTCCGCGGTGTCCAAAACGTCAATAATCTTTTGCTGTATTTGCGCGTAACGGTCACTGTCCAAAAGGTTTATCTTGAGGGTGTCGGCAAAGATTTCCGGGAATTTCGGTCCAATTTCCGGTGAAGGGAAGGCGATGATACAGAAACTGGTCTGATCGCGACGATAATATTTGTAATAGAGATTGGCGTTGGTGGCGCTCATCTCACGCCAAAGCATCTGCTGCTGGGGGCTCAGCGTGAGGGCTTCAGCTTTGGCTTCCGGCGTGAAAGGTGTTTCACCAAACAGTTCAACGTAAACCGGTCCAGCCTGAGCGGAAATGAGATTTCCAAGGCCAGCCATCACTTTTTTGTTGATTTCCAAAGTCATGTCCACAAACTCACGATCCAGAATCAAAGCGCTTTCAAAACGGTGGTCATAGCCAAATTGTTCGTTCACGCTTTTGCTCAGAGGGCGTCCCACCAGAGCGGTGATGCCAATCTTATCCAATTCCAAAATCATGAGCCGCGCCAAACGCTCCATCCCTATGGGGAACATGAGGTTGGCATACTTTTTGATGCGGTAATCCTTTTGACCACGCACGAAACCATCCACCCAGCTTTTCACGATGAATTTTGCCAGTTCGTCCAGTTCCTGAACGGGATACGATGCCATAAATTCCGCCATCGCGAGGCTGTGTTCATTCACGTGGATGCCATAGCGGTGCAGATAGCGAAGGTCTGCCAAGTCAGCATTTTGAACCACATCCTTAAAATATAAATACTGGGGACTGAGGCCTTTAAGACGTCCCCAAATGGATCCCAGCTCCCAATTTTCCAAGCTGTTAACACGGTAACGCATCTTCCAGGTTTTCAGGTCTGTGTTGCCAGCCAGAGCCAGGTCATAGAGCTCCAAAAAATGTCTAAGCTGTGCTTCCAGAAAGAGATACGATTCATCAATATAATATTGACGCGCCGAACGCTGACTCATGTAAATGGAAGCGAGTAATTGTCCCATGCCGTCTCCGAACTGTTTGACCGCGTACTCTGGATTTCCCACACAGTTTTGGTATCCGGTTTCCGGTTTCAGGGGCGCGTAATATTCATCCATGAGCGCGTTTAGCCTTTCCATTGAGACGTTTTTAAATTCGGGATCTTCTCGCAGAAGTCTGCCAAACTCAGCATTTTGAAGGATGCCCTGGCGAGTTTGTCTGAAAAACTCCGCGAAGCTTAAATCGGCAGGGATTTCCAGCACCTCCACCTTTTTAAGGAGTTCCTCCGCTTCCTGGCGGCGGGATTTGAGCTTTTCGAGGGTTTGCGTGTAGTCAAATGTCATGTTTTCTTCCTTTTTGAATCAATTTAAAAAATAAGCCGCCGTATTTTTATTTACCGGCGGCTTTGAAAAACATAGCGGTTTGTCAATTCAGCAGGTCGTTCACAAAGGTGGGCAGCATGAACGCGCCGAAATGCAGATCGCGGTTGTAATATTTGGTGTTGGGAGCAACTTTATCAATGCGCTCAGCCACTTTCGGATCCAGCGGATCGTATTTTTTGGAACCTATCTGGAAAAGCCAGAACCCAGCCTGATAGGTTTGCACCGCAGCACCATAGATGCGCACGATGGGGAAAAGCGAGTGCAAATCGCGGTTCACATCGCTGATTATCTTCTCCAGTTCCGGCACCCAGGGACTTTCGCTTTGCAGGCAGAGGATGCCATCATCATTCAAAACCCGGTGGCAATCCTTGAAAAAAGGTGCCTGGAAAAGCGCCACGGCAGGGCCAATCGGGTCGGTGCTGTCGATGAGAATGAGGTCGAATTTTTCCTGGGTCTCAGCCATATATATGATGCCGTCGGTAAAAATCAGTTCAGCACGGGGGTCGGAAGCCGCTTTGCCCAACTGGGGAAAATACTTGTTTGAAACCCTGGTGACGCGCTCATCCAGTTCCACCATCACGGCGCGCTTCACGCCCGGATGCTGCAAAACGCGGGTGAGCGTTCCGCAATCTCCACCGCCCACAATCAACACTTTTTCCGGGTTTGGATGCGTGAAAAGCGAAGGCTGGGTCAGCATTTCGTGGTAGGTGAATTCATCCCGCTCGGTGAGCATGAGCACGCCGTCCAAGAGCAAAACCTTGCCAAAGCCGGGGGTTTGAACCACCTCGATTTTTTGATAAGGGCTCTGCTCGGTATATAAAACTTCGCTCACCTCGAAAGCCAAGCCCAGATGGGACGTGTGATAATCTGTGTGCCAATATGACATATTTCAATCCGGTTTGTGTTTCAGGCGTTCTCCGCCAGTGTCAAAGAGCCCGCGCCGGAGCTCCATATTGCTGCTGTGCTTGCTTTTAAAAGCACCCTTCAAGTGATTGAACAGGTCCCAGGGCTCGATGGTGTCGCCACAGGTGAAAATATCCACAGCGGCGTAGCCATATTCGGGCCAAGTGTGGATGGCAACGTGGGATTCGGCAATCACAACCACTCCGCTCACCCCAGCGGGGCTGAAAGAATGGAAGGTGTCCGTCACCACGGTCGCTTTGCCAATTTCACAGGCCTCAATCATCGCCTTGCGAACAGCCTGTTCGTCCTTCAAAATATCTATGTCGCAGTCGTAAAATTCAACCAGTATCTGTCTGCCAAGTGCTTGCATTTTTTTCTCCTCTGTGTTTTTTTAAAGATGAAGGGATAAAAGCAAAACCCGTTTTATTTCGGATTTCGGGAAAAAACCTTCACCGGGAAAGCTCGGCAGGGGCGCCGGAGACTTTTCCCTGTCACAGAGGCTTCAATGTTGCGCTAAAAACGGAAAGCTGCAGCAACACCTCCTCATCGTCTTGCCACAAGGTTGGCAAAAACCTTGCGTAAAGAGCTTCTTGGCAACTGTGGATGCGTAAGAAACGATCTTTCTTCATGACGACTCCTTTTTTAGCGTGATTTGGTATACAATCTAATTCAACCGGGGTTTCCTGTCAATATAAATCGTGCGTATTTGATCATTTAAGGAAAATAATGAATCTTGAGCGGCAAAATAGTTCTTTGCCTCCATAACAAATAACCATCAAATAGGAACGCTTCCACCAATTAATATATTTTAACTTGCGGCAAAATTGTTATTGCTTATATTAAGTTTATGTGTCGGCTAAAAAATCCCTCGCCCGGAAATTTGGTCGACGCTTTAAAACCAATTTTTTTAAGGAGTTATCATGTCGAAGTATCTAATTGTTGGTGGAGTTGCCGGAGGCGCTTCCACCGCGGCCCGTTTGCGCCGCATGGACGAACACGCGCAAATTATTATGTTTGAACGCGGAAACTATATTTCCTACGCGAACTGCGGCCTGCCCTATTACATCGGTGGGGTGATTGATGAACGCGAACGCCTGTTCGTGCAAACCCCGGAAAGCTTCAAAGCCAGGCTCAATGTGGATGTGCGCAACAACACGGAAATCATTGCCATCGACCGCAAAGCCAAAACCGTGACCGCCAGGGACACCAAAACCGGAAAAGAATACACGGAAAGCTATGACAAACTGGTGCTTTCCCCAGGCGCGGAACCGGTTAAACCGCCCCTGCCCGGCATCGAGGACGAGGCCATTTTCACCCTGCGCAACGTTCCCGACACCGATCGCATCAAGGAATATCTGGACACACACAGAGTTCGTCACGCGGTGGTGGTCGGTGCCGGCTTCATCGGCGTGGAAATGGCGGAAAATCTGCATCATCTGGGCATCATGGTCTCCATTGTGGAAATGATTCCACAGGTGATGAGCTTCATGGATTTCGATCTTGCCGCCCAGGTTCACCAACACCTGAAATCCAAAAACGTGGGTCTCTATTTGGGCGAAGCGGTTAAATCCTTTGAACGCGACTCTGGCATTCTGAAAGTGAATCTCGCCAGCGGAAAAATCATCCCCGCGGACATGGTGGTGCTTTCCATCGGAGTGCGTCCCGACAGCAGTTTGGCAGGAAAAGCCGGGCTGGATCTGGGGCCAAACAAAGGCATTTTGGTGAATGACTATTTGCAAACATCCGACCCCGATATCTACGCTGTGGGCGACGCCATCGCCATGGCCAACCCCATCACTGGCAAGACTTTCACAACCTATCTCGCCGGCCCGGCAAACAAGCAGGGCAGAATCGCGGCAGACAACATTGTGAGGGGAAACAAGCGCAAATATTGCGGTTCCATCAACACCGCCATTGCGAAGATATTTGACATAACCGTCGCCGCCGCAGGTATTTCAGGACGGGTTTTGGAACAGGAAGGCATCCCCTATCTCACATCTGTAGTGCATTCCTCCTCCCACGCGGGCTACTATCCAGACGCGCTGCCGCTCACGGTCAAAATCATCTTTTCTCCTGAAGACGGAAGGCTCTTCGGCGCTCAGGTTGTGGGCTTCGACGGCGTGGACAAACGCATCGAAATGTTGGCTCACAGCATCAAACACAAGGAAACCATATATGATTTGGTGGAGCTGGAACACGCCTACGCGCCGCCATTTTCCAGCGCCAAGGACCCTGTCAACCTCTCCGGCATGGTGGCGGAAAATATTTTGGCAGGACTTTCCAAGGTCATCCACTGGGACGACATTGAAAAGCTTGACCGCGAAAACACCGTGCTCATCGACGTCCGCACCGATTTGGAATTTGAACTGGGCACCCTGAAAGGCGCGCTGAACATTCCTTTGGATGATTTGCGCGGACGCCTGGACGAGATTCCCAAAAACAAAAAAATCCTGGTTTTCTGCGGCTCAGGCCATCGCAGCTACTTTGCCTCTCGCATCCTGGTTCAAAATGGATTTGAGGACGTGAGCAACCTCTCCGGCGGTTTCATAACCTACAATCAGGTGACGCAAAAACAAAACAACGAAGATATCTTCGCCAAACTTTATATCGAAAAGGACGACCAAATGTATCAAAAAGAAGCCCAGGCTGCTCCCGGAGCGCGTGTGGTGGAAGTGGATGCCAGCGGCTTGCAATGTCCCGGCCCCATCATGAGGCTTAAAGTTGAGATGGACAAGCTTTTGGAAGGCGACACCCTGCGCATTTCCGCCTCGGATCCCGGCTTTGTGAAAGACGTCCCCGCTTGGTGCCAAATGACCGGAAACACCCTGCTCGGCATGGAGGAAATTGGCAAAAAATATGTTGCCACCATCACCAAGGGTGGCGCGCCTGAAATTGGAGCCTCCAGCGATGGCCGCAACAAAACCATCATCGTCTTCAGCGACGCGCTGGACCGCGCTTTGGCTTCCTTCGTGATTGCGAATGGCGCCGCCAGCACCGGTAAAAAAGTGACCATGTTCTTCACCTTCTGGGGCTTGAACGTCATCAAAAAACAGCGCAAACCCAAGGTTAAAAAAGACTTCATGGGCAAGATGTTTGGCATGATGATGGCTGGCAACAGCAAAGCCTTGGGCCTTTCCAAGATAAACTTTGCCGGCATTGGTCCCAAACTGATGCGCAAACGCATGCAAGACAAGAATGTGGACTCCTTGGAAATGATGATTCTCCAGGCTCAGAAAGCGGGCGTGGAAATGATTGCCTGCCAGATGTCCATGGACGTGATGGGTGTGCAGCCTGAAGAGCTGATGGACGGCGTAAACATCGGCGGAGTAGCCACCTACCTCTCCGAAGCCGAACAATCAAACGTGAACCTCTTCATCTAAATATAGATACAAAAAACGCATGATAACTGCGGCGCCCCTTTTTTGGGGCGCTTTTTTTTGTGCCAAAATTGTCTGGGTAGAAGCCGCAGTCCGCTTCGCTCTTGGTTCCAAAAATACTCCTGTTTGTGTCATCTTCGTGATCCCCCCGATCCAGAATCGGGGGACCAAGGAAGGTGATTGGTGGGCGCGTGGCGCTGGAAAAAAGAAGGAAGAAAGAGAGAGCGAATCAGCTCAAATTGTCGCCTTCCTGCTTGCCGCCCTTGGTATTCCTTATGTTTCATAAGCTAAACATAAGATTGATATAATGTTAGGGCTTTTTGAGGCGATTTGCAACAGACTCGTTCTAAGAGGATGGACACCAGAATTAAAAAGCCCCGGAAAAATACCGGGGCTTGATTAGAGATTTATGACTCCGATGAATTACTTCATCAGGATCATCTTTTTGGTTTGGTTCAGACTGGGAGTACTCAGTTTGTAGAAGTAGATTCCACTTCCGCAGACTTTTCCTTTATTGTCGCGACCGTTCCAAACAAGTTTATGGCTTCCTTCGGCAAGGCTGACGGTTTTCACCACCTGGCCCTGGATGTTGTAGATGCTGAGGGTGCCGGTTTCGCCTGCCTTGATGTCAATCCCGATATTTGTTCCCGCACCCTGCTTGAAGGGGTTGGGATAGGCGTTTTTGAGACTGCTGATCTCTGGCAAGACGGGCGGCACGTCGAAGGACACCGTAACACTCACGGGTCCAAAGAATTGACTCATGGAGGGATCGACGCTTTCCAGCCAGTAGTAATAGCTGTGAGCGTTTTCCACTTCAGGGTCAACGTGGTGATAGCTGTGTTCCACACTTGTGTTTGTGGCTGGGATCAACACCGGCGTGATGAGCAGGGCATCATCCTGGGTGGAGTTTTCGCTGCGATAGATGCGATAGCCCAGCTGGTTTTGTTCGGATTGGGTGACCCAAGTCACTTTGACTTCATTTTCAGTGGTTACGATGGCAGTGAAGCTGCTCAACACGACAGGAGTAACACCGTGTTGTTCCTTTTCCAGGATGTTCGAAAACGCCGGATTGGAAAGCAGGTTTCCGCTATAGACGGCTTTCACAGCCCATCTGTATTCACCTTCGAGAACACTGCCCCAGCCGGTATCCTGCCACTGTTCATCAGCGGTATTTTCTGAAGTCAGCAAGACCCAGGCAGATTCATTGTTTTCCTCTCCCACAGGCAAACGCCAGACTCTGTAGCCAAGACGTGCACGGTTGTTGCGGGTTTGAGGCAGAGTGTAGCGAACCTTGTTGGTTTGGGAACCGAAGACCGTATCGCGGCTGATGGGCAAACTGGGAGTGACAACTTCAACATTTGTTCTGTTGCCATTTGATTTGCTGACGCGGGTGAGAGTGTTTGCGGCGAAATTGATCTTTTCGGTGCTGTTGCCAACACTGACATCGTCCACGAACCAGATGTACCAAAGTCCCTGTCCATCTCCATCGATGGCCTGCCAGGCAAGTTTGATTTCCTGGCCGGCATAGTCGTCCAAATTCACTTCGATGGGATATTCATAATAGTTCCAGCCACCGGTGAGGGCGCTGGCCTCCCAGATGGGTGTCCAGGTGTTGCCATCGTCTTGGGAAACATTAATGTTATATTGGTCACCATGCGTGCTTCCCAGATAGACGTAGCTCCAGAAAACAAGATCTGATGCAGGCGGGCAGAGGAATTGCGGGGTGATGAGCCATTCATCCTGGTGGTCATAATCCCACCACATGGCGGCTTGGTAATCTCCGCTGTGAGGAATCACGGGAGGATCGAGCGCAATTGTTCCCACTCTGCACCAAGAGGCCATCACACCGGCTCCGCTTACGTTGGGATTATTGATAATTTGTTCCCAACCCTCAGGCGGGAATTCGTCACCTTCGAAGTCTTCAATGATATTCTCTCCACTTTCCGGATCCAGCCAGCTAATGTTCACCAAGTTGGGGTTGGCTTCTTCAGCTTGAACCATAAGCGGAGGCAGAGTGATTTCGGTGAGCACAAAGTCCAGGGTTATGGTTTCTCCACCAACGAAATCCACATCGTCTTGAGTGACGGAATGATAGCCCAACATCGTGCAGCTTACATCGTAGTTGCCTTGATACACTTCAAAGGAATATTCTCCCTGAGCGTTTGTGATTCCGCTGTAGGCACCGGCTGTGACGATGGCTCCTTCGATTGGGTCGTTGGTGCCAAAATCGGTGACAGTTCCTACGAGGGTGGCGATCATGCTTTTGTGGATTTCGTTCGAAAAGGCGGGAGTTGACATGACGTTGTTTGTATAAACAGCTTTCACGGCATATTTATACACACCCGCGGGCAGAGGAGCCCAATCGTTGTCGATATAACTTGTGCCGTCGATAATGGAGGGCGTAAGTTGATCCCAAGCTAATTGGTCGTTTTGGTTTTCCGCCAGGAAGCGATAGACATGGTATCCGGTCATCGCACGGTCGCCTTCAAGACTGAGAGCGCTGATTACAGGAGCGCGATTCGGAGCTGAATAACCAATGTAGCCCTGGATGTTCCAGTTGTAGTTCAAGGTTGGAGCAATTCCCAGAAGTGTGTCCCATTCACCTTGGAAATACATCATGTTGCCAAGGCCGTTTATGGCTGGTCCAGCGTCACAGCCGGCAGGATAGCCGCTTGCCACGTTGCAGCGATAGCCAAACCAGAGTTCTTCTGTTCCGGTGATGTTTACGGGATAATTCAGAAGCACGGTGTTCCACTCATCCAGCGGAGCGGGAATGAAAGGCTGATCCACAACCATGGGTCCCGGAGCAGAGGCGTTTCCGCCCGTCCAGACGCGGATGGAGAAATCACCAGCTTGAGCCGGCCAGGCTTTCACAGCGAAGAGGCTCATTCCGGCATATTCCTCCAAAGCAGAGGCGGGGAAGCGGATGGCGACGTCAAAGTCTGCCGCGCTGCCGGTTCCGATGCCGTCATATTTCTCACCGCAGTAGTAAACCCATTCGCCAACAGCGTCGGGATCCGGGGGCATCCAGCTTACTTCAACATTTGAGAAGTCGGCGGCTTCGGTGGCAAGCACCTGCCGAGGACGAAATGCAATTTCGTTGACAACGATATCACCCATATCCACGTTTGTATCGCCAACAACCACTTCGCCAACTGCATTTTGGTAGCCTGTGGCTTTGGCAGTATATTCGTAGGTGTGTCCATAATACACACCGGCAATGCTGAACTGGCCATCGTCGTCGGTGATGGCATCATAGTTTTCGAAGCCGGTGAGGCTGATGCTGGCATCTGCCAAGCCCACGGTGGGTTGGTCGCTGCCAACAATGCGGCCGGTCACAGTCACAGTGGGAAGCTGGGTCATTTCAAAATCTTGAACGGTGTTTTGATCTGGCAGGATGGTGACTTCATGGGATACATCGTTATATCCGTATTTTGAAGCGATTACGGTATGATCTCCAGTCGGTACGAAGGGAAGACTGTAGCTTCCGTCGTCGGCGGTGATGGTGCTGAAGACAGTGTTGTCAACGGAAACGGTTGCTTCGGGAAGAGGGACGCCATTCGCAGTAACCGTTCCGGAGAGGGATCCCGTGTCTTCAAGTATCATACCAAAGCGCACGTTTGCCCTGTATGTTGAAGTTGTTCCAGTTGGATAGTCTCCAGCGTTTGTACCGTCACTTTGATAGCGCAGAGCCGTGTTTTCACCGGGAGTGGCAGTATAGAACACCGAGGCATTTCTGGTGTAAGCTTCGGTAAATATGGTGCAATGAATATCCACCAGAATGTTGGATTCACCATCCCAGAAGAAGGGAGTGCTTAATTCATGAATACTCCATCCGGTGTCGGGTACGTAACCATCTTGGTAGAACACTTCGGTGTATTCGCCAAGCTCAAATGTACTTGTGAGCAAATCTTCGTCAGTAGTCTTCATTTTGATGGTGAAGTCTGGCATCGGCAAGCAGTTGTTTGTGTCATCCACATTGAAAGCCAGGGATGTGATCAACCCTGGTGAACCTCTGCCTGAGGAGATTTCGTCCGCTCGCCACAGATACTGTTGACGGAAGTTTTTGTAATAGGTACCATAAGGTGTGGGTGTGCCTGTTGCTGTGTTAGTAGTTGTGTCGTTACCTATGACGATGATGGTTGTGCCAGCTTCAAAAACCTCGACTTCGAGAAGGGGGGTTTCGTCATTGGCAAAGTTTTCATCGCCGAGCATTTCCACACGACCATAGAGATGGGTAATGCCAACTGTGTCGGGAGTCCATTCCAACACAAATTCCAGCTCTTCCATCGGGCCGATGGCTGTGCCGGGCGTGCTGGTAATCGGTAAGTTGGGGGCTTCCATCAGCATAACTGTATAGTCTGTCACTTCGTTCAGAGAAAGGTTTTTCACCCTGACCGTATAGTTTGTGGGTGAATCCACTGAAGGAGTTGTGGATCCGGTAATCGAAAGGGCTGCCATATCCTGCATATCGAGCTGCTGCATGGTCAGGCGCAGATTGCTCCTGTTTGTGGAGACTGTGCCGGTGGTGGATTCGTCTGCAGGATTATTGTCATTTTGGAAGCGCAAAGAGCTGTTAAAGCCCGTATTGGTATAGAACACGGAGGCATTTTGGGTCCAGCCACTCACCATATCGCAAACCACATCGATCAGCAGGTTGGAAGCGCCATCCCAGTTGAAGGGAGTGCTGAAGGGATGGAAGTTCCAGCCTTGGACAGGCATGAATGAATCATCCTGGAAAACCTGCTGGTAGTCTCCTGTTTCAAAAGTGGCTGTAAGTTCTGTTTGAGTCGTGTGTTTGATGCGGATGCGATAGTTTGGCATCGGAGAGCAGTTGTTGAGGTTGTCCACATTCCAGGAAACACCATACATCTCACCGGGTCCGCCACCAGCGTTGTTGATTTCGTTGGCTGTGATGAGATATTGTTGACGGAAGTTTTTGTAATAGGTTCCGTAAGGGGTGGGCACACTGGATGTGGTGTTCACCTGGGTCCCGTCTCCAATGGAAACAACTGCAAGCCCTTCGGGCATCACGGTTACTGCCAGCATTGGAGTATCGTCGTTTGTCAGGTCTTCATCATCGTCCATAATCACCCGTCCAAAGAGTTCGAAGCCTCCTTCTTCGTCAGGAGTCCAAGACAGAGTGTAATCCAGTTCCTCCATGAATTGGATTTCGGTACCGTCTATACTGGCGATCTCGAATTCCGGAGCCTTCATCAGTTTCACGGTGTAGTCGCTAACCGGGTTGCGGCAAAGGCTTTTCACCGTCACGGTGTAGTTCACAGTGCTGTTGATACTGGGTGAATTGGGACCGTCGATGGCCACTGCAATCATGTCCAAAACATCAAGCTGCTGCATGGTGAATACCATGTTCGAGCGCCCAACTCCTGGGGTTCCCTCTATTCCAGTGTCACCATTGTTACTGTCATTTTGATAGCGCAAAGCACTGTTGAAAGAAGTGTTGGTGTAGAACACAGAAGCGTTTTGAGCATAGGAACCGTCAATAATGTCTGTTACGATGTCCACCAGAATGTTCGAGTTTCCATCCCAATTAAATGGAGCGCTGAAAGTGTGCTCGTTCCAGCCCGTGGTGGGCATGAATGAGTCGGCTTGGAAAACTTCCTGATAGTCACCTTCTTCAAAGGTTCCGCTCAGAGTAGTTTGGCTTGTGTGTTTGAGGCGGATACGGTAGTTCGGCATGGGTGTACAGTTGTTGAGTGCACTCACATTGAAAGCCAGGGAACTAATGTCTCCTCCTCCACCGCCGGCGTCGTTAAACTCGCTTGCGAGGACAAGAAACTGTTGGCGGAATGCCTTATACCAAGTTCCGTATGGGGCCGGAGGTCCTGTGGTGGTATTGGTATTCGTGCCATCTCCAATGGTCACGGGCACAGTTTGGGCAAAAACGGTGCTGCCAAAACTGATTGCAAGAATCAGAAGCAGCGCGAAAACAAGCGTTCGTTTCATAAGGTTTCTCCTGTTTGGTTACGTTGTTTAAGTCTTTTGTAGACCAGCTTTTCATCTATTTTTTGTGCAAGAGCTGCTTAAGACTCCGCACCGATTAATTATTGCGTTTTTTGGAATCTAATAATCTATAAATACACTTACGCAACCGTCCGTTTCATGTCAAGAACTTTCTTATGTGCTATCTACTTATTTATAAAAAGATATTAAACTAAAGATAACAGTTTATTTGCTTCAAGTTTAACAAGATAGCTGAAACATGCAAGGGAACAACTATAAGAGATTTGCTGTACGGTGAAGTATTTTTGCCAGACCGACATAAGTGGATTTCTGCTTTTGAAAAGAAAAAAGCCCCGGAGAATTCCGGGGTTTGATTAGAGATTTATGGCTCCGATGAATTACTTCATCAGGATCATCTTTTTGGTGCTGCTGTATTTTCCAGCCTGCATCTTGTAGAAATAGACACCGCTGGATACAGCTTGATTGTTGTTGTCGCAGCCGTTCCACACAACTTTGTAGTTGCCGGAGGTCTTGTCTTCGTTCACCAGGGTTTTCACCAACTGTCCTTTGGCGTTGTAGATTTCGATGCTGACCGGGCTGGCTTCCTTCACGCTGTAGGTGATGGTGGTTTCCGGGTTGAAGGGGTTGGGATAGTTGCTGTGCAGCTCGGTTGCCACAACCGGCGCGATGGGATCATCGGTGGATACAGTAAATACTTCCACGTCGTCCACAAAAAAGATGAAGGCATCGTCCGAAACACACTGGATTCCAACGTTGACCTGTCCAGTGTAGCCAAAACAGCTGAAAATATATTCAGTCCAAACCTCGGGAGCCTCAATGTAGTTGGGACCGCTGATGATGTTGAACTGGTTCGGGTGGGTTCCGCTGGTGCTCACGCCAACCCTGAACCTTTCAAGTCCATACTGGGCGGTGTGAGACTTTGCCCAGAATCTGATTTCAGTAACAGGCGGGAACATATGTGCGATCAGCCAGTCGTTGTTTGGACCGTTAACTGCGGCAAAGCTTGCGACCATTTTCTCTCCACTGTGTGCGCTGATTGTGGTCGAGGGCGGCACTGTGGCGCTGGGATTGAAAATCATGAAAGCCATGGGTTCATGAGCTCCGGGGAAGTCCACATTGGTGATGCCGTAGGTTTCGCTCATATCCACATCCACTGTGGTCCAGCGTCCAAAGCTGGTGGCAAAATTGGGATAGCTTTCAAAACCGTCTACCAAGTAGTGGGTCATATTTGGCGCAAGCTGGAAGTTCACGGTGGTGGTCTGCCCTTCCAAAACAGTCAAGCCGCTTTGGGTGGAAGTTTCATAGCCCGGAGCTGAGGCGGTCACGCTGTGGGTTCCAACTGAAACCTGTATGCTGTAATATCCGGAGCTGTAAGTGGTTGCAGATACATCGCCACAGGTGACGGTTGCACCCACAATGGGGAAATTATGATGATTGAGAACGATACCGGAAATTGTTCCTTTGGGGTTGACCTTGGACAGAGTGTTCGAGAAAGCCGGAGCGGAGGCTTCATCGCCGGGGTAGATGGCTTTCACAGCCCATTTGTAAGTGCCGTCCACAACAGAATTCCATTGATCATCCTGCCAAGATGTTGCGGTGATGGTCTCAGAAGTGATTTGAGTCCAGGCGGATTCGTTGTTTTCCTGTCCCTGCAAGAGACGCCAGACCCTGTAGCCAAGGTATTCACGGTTGTCGTGATTTATGCTCAGGAATGTGGGACGGGTGGATTTTATGAATTCGTAGCTGATTTTGGCGGCATAATCCATATCAGTACCGACAAAAACGCTTTCGTTTTCCAAGCCGCGCAAAGCTGGCGCCGTGCTTGGCGCATTCCAGACAAGGTTAACTTGAGTTTGGTCAACGCTTTCGGTTGCCACAACCTGAGAGGGCGGATAAGGAAATTCGGACAGGGTGAGGGTGCCCATGACGTAGTTTGTATATCCAACATCGATGGAACCGGAGATTTCTTGATATCCCTGCTTCGAAATTCTGTAATTGTATGTGTTTCCGGTAAGTACGCCGGGGATGTTGAAGTGTCCAGTGGCATCGGTCGCACCGCTGTAGTTCATGATTCCAGTGAGGACGATATTCGCCCCTTCCAATCCCACAGTGGGTTGGTCGCTGCCAACAACGTATCCCGTTACGCTCACAGATTCGGAAGGGATGAGGTCGAAATCCAGGATGGTGATTTCGTCCGCAATCAGAGTCACGGGCAGGGTTTGGGGTTCAAAACCAAGCTTTGTGGCAGTCACAGTGTGGGTTCCAGGAGCCACATAGTTGAAGTGATATTGTCCCTGGTCGTTCGTTGTGGTGTGATATAAGCCATTGTCTATTTTGATATGTGCATCCGGCAGAGGAGTTCCATCTGAAGTGACTGTGCCGTTCAAGGCGGTCATGCTTTCATAAGTGGCAAAGACTATTTCCAACTCCATAAACATCACTT
>JAAYKA010000086.1 GCA_012522635.1 Candidatus Cloacimonadota bacterium | reverse complement strand
TTCGTATAAAATACTAAGAACCCTTCTTAATAAAACAATTAAACCTGTCAAGTTTTTTTACCGTCCACCTCTCGCCCTCACTATTATTATGCGATCAATACTAATAGGATAGCTTCAATGCTTCATGTCTCTGGCTCCAGATTATCCTTGCATCAAACAACGGAGTTCCCATGGAAGACAGGAGAACTACTTGAGTCATTTTTGTGTGATTTTGGAGTATTGGGTCAAGGGCGGGTCAAGAGAGGAAGTGATTGGGAAACGGGGTTGAGTTTGAGGGAGTGACACAGAACTGCGGCGGCTGAACGCCAGCAACAGTCAGGGTTTTAATCCTGCGGCATCACACAAACAGGAGGCGGGTGGTTTTGAGATAGTTTTTTTCCAGAATTTGGCAAAATTGTTTCATGATGTTGCGGCGGATTTCGAGATCTTTGGGCAGGGCAGGGTCTTGGTGAGCTTCGTTAATTTTGGTTCCCACCACAAATTCGATAATGTCGCTATCCAAAAGTATGCGCAGCAGGCGCTTGACGGGGCTATCCGGCATGTCGTCCACGGACACGTTTTCCTCCAGCGCTCTCAACGCGCGGGAAAGAGTGATGGTTCCTTCGCTCACGAGATCGAAGCCTTCCATATCCGCGGAAGGGGGAATTTCACCGCCACTGCGCACTTCCTTGAGGTTCACATTGATGGGGATGCCCAGCTCGCGGGAGATGATGGCTGCGGTGGTTCCTCCACAGATTATCTTTTTGCCGGAGAAGGTCTTGGCGATTTCAGCGAGGACGGGGTCGTGCGCTTTTTTGTAGGGGGGGCCGGTGATAAGCAGAGTTCTGCGCGGATTTCGGAGGTAGAGAGCTGCGCAGGTGCTGTCGTCGGCGGGAAAATTTCCATCATATTCGCGCGCCATCATCACCACGCGTTTGGAAATTTCACGCGCAGAGATGAAATTGTTTTCACGCAACTGGCTGACGATGAAGTCCTGCACGCCTTTTTCCTGCCAACCCAAAGGCAGATGCGGCACGCCCATCCCTGCCTGACTGATGCCGTCGGAATAATAAACCACACGGTCTTCAGGCTGCATGGTGAATTCGGAATAGAAGAGGTGGCTTTTACGGAAGGTTTTGATGGGGATTTCCTGTTTTTCCAGCGCGACCACCTGCTGGTTCCTAAGCAGTACAAAGTGTGGATTATCGTGCTCGATGATGCGCACAAAGCCGTCGTGTTTGGCGTCGATGATGGTGAAAGTGCTGTATCCGATGTGGCGGTAGGAGCAAACGGGCAGGGTTTCAAGGATGACTTCCGCAACGCGCTTGATGTCCATTTTGGCGTTTATGAAGCCGGCTGCCATGGTGGTGGTGAGGGTTGCCAAAACGCTGGCTTTCACACCGCTTCCCAACCCATCCGCCAAGACGCAGATGATGCCATCCTCGTTTTTCATGCTGTAAAAGCTGTCTCCGCAGGATTGGTAGCCGTATTTGCAATTTTGGTAGTAATCGGCTTCGAGGACATATTGCATGGAGATCAATCCTTTTCCCC
>JAAYKA010000085.1 GCA_012522635.1 Candidatus Cloacimonadota bacterium | reverse complement strand
AAAAAAGTATTGGTTTATGAACAAAAATAAAATAGATGGAGGATCAAAATGATCACCGACTTGCAAAGCATCCTTTCCACGAACGTACGTGGAATGAAGCGCTCCGCTATCCGCGAGTTGCTGAAATACCTTGGCCAACCCGGCCTGATTTCGTTTTCGGGCGGATTCCCTGCTCCAGCCACTTTCCCGGTGGAAGAGCTGAAGGGCATCATCGCCGAAGTGATGGAAAACGAAGCCGCTTTCGCGCTGCAATATGGCACCACCGAAGGCGATCCGCTCTTGCGCGAACTGATGGTGAAGCGCTATCAAAATGCCGGCCTGAATGTGGGCATGGAAAACATCATCATCACCACCGCCTCCCAGCAGGCGCTGGACCTGATTGCGAAGATTTTCATAGATCGTGGCGACACCGTTGTGATGGGCCTGCCCTCCTACCTGGGCGGCATCAGCGCCTTCAATTCCTACGGCGCGGACATGATTGGAATTCCCATGGATGATGAGGGTGAAATCCCTGAAGTGATGGAAGCCAAAATCCAGGAAGCCATCGCCCGCGGCAAAAAACCCAAATTCATCTATGTGATTCCGGATTTCCAAAACCCCGCCGGCATGACCATGAGCGAAAAACGTCGTCGTGAAATCATCGACATCGCCCATCGCTATGACATTTTAATTCTGGAAGACAGCCCCTACCGCGAGCTGCGCTATGAAGGCCAGGATCAACCCACCCTTTACGAACTTGACGGCAGCGGGCAGGTCATCCTTCTGGGTACCTTCTCAAAGATCTTCTGCCCCGGCTTCCGCATCGGATGGGTGCTTGGACATCCGGATATTCTGGATAAAATCGTGGTGGCAAAGCAGGCCACAGACCTCTGCACCCCGCCCTTCACCCAGCGCCTGGCAGCCCGCTACATCGAACAAGGCTTCCTGGATCCCAAACTGAACCAAATCCGTGCCATGTATAAATCCAAGCAAAAAGTGATGCTGGACGCCCTGCAGGAATTCATGCCCGAGGAATTCACCTGGATCAAGCCCGAAGGCGGCCTCTTCCTGATGGCATACGGCCCTGAAGGCATCGATACGAACGCCCTGCTGATGGATTGCATCAAACAGCAAAACGTTGCCTACGTTGCCGGAACATCCTTCTTCTGCGATGGCGGTGGACAAAACACCATGCGCCTGAATTTCTCCTACGAATCCGAAGAAAACAACTATGAAGGCTGCAAACGCCTCGGCACATTCTATAAAGACGCGCTCGCAAAACGCTAAATAAACCATGAGGAACAAGATAAATGAAAGATAAAGCTGGAGGACGAATGCCTAACAAAGTCGAAAAAGACCGCATGGGCATGATCATCAGGGAAGAAGACGCGCTGGAAAAGATGGAGGTGGAAATCACCGACGTCAAAGCCCCCGGCGACGATGATTCTCCCGTTCTAATCTATTATAACTGGTGCAAAAAGTGCGGCATCTGCGTCGCCTTTTGCCCCACAGGCTGTTTGGGGCGTCGGGCGGATGGTTCGCCCTACGTAGCCCATCCGGAAAAATGTATCCACTGCGAAACCTGTGACCGCCTTTGCCCGGATTTTGCCATAACCGGTGCCAAGGACCGTTAGAGGAGAACAAATGCAACAGAAAAAATCAACAGCCAAAACCAACGTGAAGGCAAAAGCCGCTCCCAAAGCCGCACCAAAGGCGACGGTGAAAAACACCGCCCCCAAGGCAAAAGCTGAGCAGGTCAAGCCTGAAAGCATCCTGGAAGAATTGCAAACCGAACGTGAACGCAAAACAGTGTTGATGCAGGGCAACGAAGCCGTCAGTTACGGCGCCCTGGATGCCGGTTGCGATTTCTTTGCCGGATACCCCATCACCCCTTCCACTGAAATTGCCGAAATCTTGGCAACCGAACTGCCCAAGCGCGGCGGCGTTTTTGTCCAAATGGAAGATGAAATTGCCAGCATCTGCGCCATCACCGGAGCCTCTCTGGCAGGCGCGAAAGCGCTCACAGCCACTTCCGGCCCCGGTTTTTCGCTGATGCAGGAAGGAATTGGATTTGCCAAAATCACCGAAACACCCTGCGTGGTGGTGAACGTGCAAAGGGTGGGACCCTCCACCGGAATGCCCACCAGTTGTGCCCAGGGCGAAATCCAGCAATCCCGCTGGGGCAGCCATGGCGACAGCCCCGCCATCGTGCTCTATCCCGCCAGCGTGAAGGAATGCTATGAACTCACCATTCGCGCCGTGAACCTCAGCGAGAAATATCGCACCTGTGTGATCCTGCTTCTGGACGAGGTTTTGGGTCACATGCGCGAAGCCGTGCGCCTGCCCGATTTGGCAAACGTGCGCGTGATTTCCCGCATCAAGCCAACCGTGCCGCCACACTGGTATAAACATTACGACGAAAACCAAAAATATCTCTCCCCGCTGGCCAGCTATGGCGAGGGATACCGTTTCCACGTGACCGGCCTCACCCACGACCAGTTGGGATTTCCCACAAACAAACCCAGCGAATCTGCAGACATGATGGATCGCCTGCGCAAAAAAATCGTCTATAACCTCCGCGACCTCGTGCAAATTGAAAGCTATATGATGGAAGACGCAAAGATTGCCATCTTTGCCGCTGGCATCACAGCCCGCTCCGCCAAAGCCGCAGTTGCAATGGCACGCGAGGAAGGCCTGCCCGTCGGGCTTTTGCGCCCGCTCACAATCTGGCCTTTCCCGGACGACGCCGTGCGCAAAATGCTGCGTGATGTGGACGTGGTGGTGGTTCCCGAACTGAACCAAGGCCAATTAGTGCGCGAAATCCAGCGTCTGGTGAAAGACCGCAGCGACAGTAAGCTCATCAAAATTCAGCGCGTGAACGGAAAACTCATCTCGCCGCAGGAGATTCTGCGCAAAATGAAGGGAGGAATGTAAATGGCAACCATACCCCAACGTATTATCCACGACTATCTGCGCCACGACAAAAAATTCCCCCACGTCTGGTGCGCCGGATGCTCAAACGGCATCATCCTCGGCTCCATCATCCGCGCCATCGCGGGAATGGAACTGGATCGCAACGACATCGTGATGGTTTCAGGCATCGGCTGCTCTTCACGCATGCCGGTGTATGTGGATTTCAACACCCTGCACACCCTGCACGGACGTGCCATCGCTTTTGCCACCGGCATCAAAATGCACAAACCGAAGCTCAAGGTGATCGTGATTACGGGTGATGGAGACTGCACCGCCATTGGCGGAAACCATCTCATCCATGCCGCCCGCAGAAATATAGACCTCACCGTGATCCTGCTGAATAACAATATCTATGGCATGACGGGTGGACAAAGCTCGCCCACCACGCCACATGAGGCCATTGCCACCACCGCGCCTTATGGAAACATCGAGCCGGATTTTGACATCTGTAAGCTCGCCATGGGTGCCGGCGCCACCTACGTTTCCCGCACCACTGCTTTCCACACTCAGGAAACCCAGGCCATGGTGCGCGAAGCCATCGAACACCCCGGCTTTGCCCTCATCGAAGTGATTGCCGCCTGCCCCGTGATTTTTGGGCGCTTGAACAAAAAAGGCGGAGCGCCGGAAATGATGAAGGAAATGAGGGACAACTCCGTGCCGCTTTCCGCCATTGACAAGCTTCCCCCCGAAAAAGTGGAAGGAAAAATTGTCCGCGGAGTGCTGCGCAAAGAAATCCAGCCTGAATTCACCGACCGCTATGCCGGGCTGGTGAAAAAAGTTCAAGGCATGGGAGGTGAATCATGACGAATAGAAGCTATGAAGTCCGCCTCTCCGGAAGCGGTGGGCAGGGTCTGATTCTGGCAGGTATCATCCTCGCCCGCGCCGCCATGTTGGATAAAAACCGAGTTACCCAAACCCAAAGCTACGGCCCAGAATCCCGCGGTGGATCGTCGCGCGCGGACGTGATTATCAGCAGCGAAGAAATCTACTTCCCTGAAGCCATGCAATTCGACTGCCTGCTGGCGCTCACCCAGGAAGCCTGCGACAAATATCTCTTCGACCTCCGCGAAAAAGGGACTCTCATCATCGACACCACCTTCGTGAAAAACCTTGCCCTGGCTGCGGAAAACACCTATGAAGAGCCTTTCACCGAAATCGCCCTCGAAAAACTGGGCAGCCCCATCACCACAAACATCATCTCATTGGCGTTTTTGGTGAAAATCACCGGCATCGTGAAAGAGGAAAGCCTGCGTCAATCCATCTCTGAAACCGTGAAGCCCGCTTTTGTGGAATTGAACTGCAAAGCTATGCACATCGGTTTTGAGCTGGCTGAAAAATATCTGAAATAGGGAAAACGCGATGATTAAAAACGTATCCCACATCGGCATCGCGGTTCGCGACCTGGACGAAGGCATCGCTTTCTACGAAAAACTGGGCTTGAAGCTGGAAGGGACCGAAGTCGTTGAATCCCAGATGGTAAAGGTGGCTTTCTTCCCCTGTGGCGACACGCGCATCGAGCTTTTGATGCCCACTTCGCCCGAAAGCCCCATCGCCAAATTCCTGGAAAAACGCGGTGAAGGAATTCACCATATCGCACTGGGAGTGGACAACGTGCCCGCT
Source organism: Candidatus Cloacimonadota bacterium (assembly GCA_012522635.1). NCBI lineage: Bacteria > Pseudomonadati > Candidatus Cloacimonadota > Candidatus Cloacimonadota bacterium. Next base: position 202 of record JAAYKA010000085.1, on the reverse strand, counting down.
GAACTGGAAAAAGCCGAAGCAAACGGCATCCGTCTGATCGACACAGAGCCGCGACCTGGTGCACACAATGCCCAAATCGCCTTCCTGCACCCAAAAAGCACTTTGGGGGTCCTCATCGAATTCTGTGAGGACGCGGAACACTAAACAAAACCCGGCTGCTTGCCGGAAAATATCAACGCCGGTCCTATGACCGGCGTTTTTT
>JAAYKA010000084.1 GCA_012522635.1 Candidatus Cloacimonadota bacterium | reverse complement strand
TGGATGGATGTGAGGATGGATGGCAAGGCGGTTACCCCCAGAAATGGAGCGTCGGTGGAGATTAACGCGCTGTGGTATAACGCCATCTGCTGTTATGAGGCAATGTGTAACGAATATCGTAAACTGGCGAAAATCCGCTATCTGCCCATCGAGCAAATCAGCGGCATGCGTGAGCCCGTGCGCCAGGCTTTCCAAAAATTTTGGCAGAATGGCTATCTGGCAGACCGCCTTGTGGGTGATGAACCTGTGAACGAAATTCGCCCCAACGCGGTGATTGCGCTTTCCCTGCCCTGGGAAATTATCGACCGTGAAAAGATGAGACAGGTTTGGGAAAAAGCAAGGTTGGAACTCTATACGCCGTATGGACTTCGCACCCTGAGCCCACAAGACCACCGCTTCCGCAAAAAATATTATGGAACACAGCAGGAGCGTGACCTTGCCTACCACAACGGCAGCGTTTGGGCGTGGCTCTTGGGTCCCTATTGCGGATTATTTTTGAAACTGAACCGGGACGAGCTGAGCCCGGAAGGACTGGCGGAAGAGCTGAGCGAACAGGTTAAAAGCTTCCGGCGGAGCTTTATGCGGGGACACATCGCGTCTTTGGCTCAAGTTTGGGATGGAGACAACCCCCATTTCCCAAAAGGCGCGCCCGCAATGGCAATCAGCGTTGCCGCGCTGTATAACATCGAGACGTTCATCCAGTCCATCCGAGACGGCAAAGCTGAAAAAACCGTGAAACCAGTCCGCCGAAAAGCTGCGAAGAGGAATAGGCCATGAAAGTTTTGATGTTCACCTGGGAATTTCCACCCTTGATCGCAGGCGGTTTGGGAATGGCGTGCTATGGCATGGTTCAATCCCTTTTGGCTTTGGGCATCAAAGTGGATTTGGTTTTGCCCACCAAGGAAATGGTCTATTTCCCGCTGCGCGAAGTCAGCGACGTGGACACCCTTCCCGCCGTGTTTGTGGATCCCGTGCTGCATAAGGAATACAAGAATCATACATTTGAGACCCTGCATGAACGCCTGGAATATATCGGAATCAGCGGCAGACCGGAATCCTATATCCAGATGGAAGAGATTAATGAATTTGCCCTGGCATTGCGTGAAGAACGCTGGAAAACGCATTTCACCACAACTGAGGAAAGAGAAGTTTTCGTTGATGTGGCAAAAAACCTGATTGGAGATGAAGACATCATCCGCAAGATGCAGGAATACACCCAAAGAGCCGAACGCTTTGCCCGCAGCCTGGATTATAACCTCATCCACGCGCATGACTGGCTTTGCTATCCGGCTGGCATTTTGGCAAAAAAGATTTCCCAAAAGCCGCTGGTGGTGCATATCCACGCCACGGAATTTGACCGCGCTGGCGGACCCGGAAATGAGAGGGTTCACAAAATCGAACACGCGGGAATGATGTATGCGGACAGGGTGATTGCGGTTTCGCAATATACGGCGCAGATGATTATGTCCCGCTATCTGATTGACACGGCGAAGATTCGCATTGTCCATAACGCTTTTTCGCTTTCCGAAGAATCCATCACCTCCAAAAAACGGATATTCAAGGGACCCACCATCCTGTTTTTGGGACGCATCACCCTGCAAAAAGGGCCGGATTATTTCCTGGATGTGGCGGAGCGGGTTTTGAAAAAGCATCCGGAAGCACGTTTCATCATGGCTGGCACAGGCGATATGGCGAGAAAGATTCTGCGTAATTCCGCCAGCAAAAAGCTGCAAAACAAATTCCTGTTCACGGGTTTTTTGAACCGAGCCGAGGTTGAAGATATTTTGCGCGCGTCCGATATTTATATGATGCCTTCCGTCTCAGAGCCTTTCGGCATCTCGCCTCTGGAGGCAATGGCTTTTGGGCTCACATCCATCATTTCCAAGCAAAGCGGGGTGGCGGAAGTGGTTAATAACGCCTTCAAAATTGATTATTGGGATGTGGGATTGATGACTGAGACAGTGAATCATCTCATCGAAGACCCTGAAAAATGCCAAAAGATGGGACTTGCCGGAATGCGCGAAGTGAACCAAATCCATTGGATGGAGGCGGCGGAAAAGATTCGTGAGGTCTATTCCAACGTTCTGTCCCAATTTATCAAAGGCAAGCTTTAACAAGGTGAAGATATGTTAAACGTGGTTTTTTACTTTCAAGTTCACCAGCCCTACCGTCTGAAACACCTGGGTGTGCTGGATATTGGCAGCGGTATCGACTATTTTGACAACGCATTGAATGAAGAGGTTTTGCGCAAGGTTGCCGAAAAATGTTACCTGCCCACCAACGCGCTTCTTTTGGATTTGATTAAGAAAAATGAGGGGCGCTTCAAGGTCGCTTTTTCCATTACCGGGACAGCAATCGAGCAATTCAGAGCCTGGAGCCCCGAGACGCTGGATTCCTTCAAAGCTCTGGCGGATACAGGCTGCGTGGAGTTTTTGGGCGAAACCTATTATCATTCACTTTCCTTCCTATATGATACGAACGAATTTTTGGACCAGGTGGCGCTGCATCGCGAGCTGATGAAAACTGAATTTGGGCAAAGACCGGTGACGTTCAGAAACACCGAGCTCATCTATCAGGACAGCCTTTCCGACCTCGTTTTCGAGATTGAGGGGTTCAAGACCATTCTCACCGAGGGCGCGGACCGGATATTGGACTGGCGCACACCGCTTTACGCCTATAAAAATTATCGCAAGAACATGAACCTCCTGCTGAAATATTACCAGCTTTCGGATGATATTGCCTTCAGGTTTTCAAACCGGGATTGGCCTGAATATCCTCTCACCGTCGATAAATTCGTGAATTGGATAAACCATCTGACCCTGGCGGAAACAGAGGGACGAAACCAATTTTTGAACCTTTTCATGGATTACGAAACCTTTGGAGAACACCAGTGGGCGGAATCCGGTATCTTTGACTTTATGCAACATTTCCCCGCTGAGGTTCTAAAACACGAACATCTGGGTTTTGCCCTGCCCAGAGAGACTTTCGAGCTGGCAAACTATCAGCAGGAATCGCTGTCTTTTCCGGAGCCGGTTTCCTGGGCGGACGCGGAACGTGACCTTTCGGCATGGCTTTCAAACGATATGCAGCATAACGCCATCGAAACCCTCTATCGCATCTTGGACCGCATCAGGCAAAAGGGGGATCCGGAATTGTTGGAAATCGCGCGCAAGCTGAGTACCTCCGATCATTTCTACTATATGTGCACAAAATATTTCACCGATGGCGACGTTCACAAATATTTCTCGCCCTACGATTCACCGGATCAGGCATATATCTATTATCTGAACGCGATGGCGGATATCGAGGAAAGACTGGAGGCTTGAATATGAAAGGCAAAGTTATCATTCTGGAAGACGACCTGGTTCTGTCTGAGCAAATCCAGAAGGTGCTGAAAACGGCTGACTATTCGGTTTTGCATTCCACAAATTCGGACACCTTTTTCGAAGAACTGCGCAGTTTCATGCCGGATGTGATTCTCTTGGATGTGTTTTTGGTGGGCAGCCGCCTCAACGGCATTCAGGTTTTGAAATATCTGAAGGAACATCTGGATTTTAACTATAAGGTGATTGTTATTTCCGGAGAAGCCACCAACGAGCAGGTGAAGCAAATCCGGGAAATCGGAGCCTACCACTTTTTGGAAAAAGGCGCGAACTTCAGCATCAATCAGCTTTTGCTGCATGTGGAAAACGCGGTCACGCTCAAGCGTCAGGAAGAGCAGAACCTGGATTTGCAGATTGAATATCTGAATTTGAAAAAGCAATTTACCCGCATTTTCCCGTTCATTGGCGAAAGTGAAAGCATCCAGAATCTTCGCACCCAGTTGGTGAAGTTTGCCGCTGTGGATGAGGACATTCTCATCCTGGGTGAAAATGGCACGGGCAAGGAAGTGGCGGCGAACTATTATTATGTGAATTCAAAACGCTTTGGCATGCCTTTCCACACCATTTTGTGCAGTTCTTTGGGTGAGGATTTGATTGAACTTGAGCTTTTTGGCAGGGAAAGAGGCATCGGCGGAAAAGACGACCGGGGCACGATTGGAATGTTTGAAAAGTGTTCCGAAGGCATATTGTTCCTGGATGAGGTCACGAATTTGAGCCTGCGTTCCCAAGCCAAGATTTTGCGCGCCGTGGACAACAAGGAAATCCAGGTTATCGGCGGCAACATAAAACAGGTAAACACACGCCTGGTTTACACTTCCAACGTGGACCTGAAGGCTCTGGCTGATTCATCCCGCATCCGCCGTGATTTTTTCTTCCGCATCGAAGGAAACGTGATTCGCATCCCACCCCTGCGGGAACGTGACGATGATATTCTGCTTTTGATGAGCTATTTCATCACCAGTTATGCAAATAGCTATCACCTCAGCGAACAGCTTGATCTCAATGCCCTCAAAGAAGAACTGCTTTCCTATGACTGGCCTGGAAATGTGCGAGAACTGAAAAACTTTTGCCGCTATATCAGCATCAACGAACGCGAAATCAACAACAAAACCATTATCCATCATTTCCACAACAAGCTGCTGCAAACCCCGGATTTTCACGCGGCTGGCATGGAACGCTATTTCAAAATAAACGGTATTCGTGACAGCACAGCCGCCTTTGAGCGGGATTACATCCTGCATTATCTGGAACGAAACGATTGGCAGGTGAGCAAAACCGCCAAAGCCATCGGGCTGGAACGCACCACGCTTTACAAAAAAATCCGCCAGCTTGGCATCAGTGCCATCTTGGAAAGCCAGCAGAAATGAAAAATAACCTTGGTTTTAAAGTGCTGGCAGTGGTGCTGGCAGTGTTTATTTGGCTGCAATTGAACCTGGTTTCCCAACACAGAACAAACACTTCCCTGAAGCTTGAATTGGTGAACACCAGTGAAGCTGACGCCGAAAAACAGCCCGCGGAAAAGATTTCATGCGCGGTGGCAGGGCGTGGTTTGGATATTCTCCGGCTGAAATTTTCCAAAACCCATGTGGAGATGGACGCGGCGGATTATTGGGCTGCGAACTGGCATAACTACAGGATTGTGGATCCGTCTCACAATCTCAAGGTGGAAATTTTGGGCATCAACCCCAGCAGTCAGGCGCTGATAGCCAAAACAGGCAAGAAACCTGCTGCCAAAGAAAGCGGCTCGGAAAAGCCCGGTTCAAGCCCTTCAGATAGAAGCGGTTCGGATAAAGACGACACCCAAACCCGTGTTTTGAGAAACCTGCCCATCAGCGCGACTGGAGGCAGAACGGTTTATCCTTCCACTGCAACCATCAAGGTTAAGGGTCCTCAATCACGCCTTTCAAGCCTGCCTTCCGGTATCGTCATCCACGTTTCCAACAAAGCTGACGAGAGCGGTTTTTACAGTCTTGATGTGCAGCTTCCCGCTGGCATCACTTTGGTGGAACACACTCCAACACGAGTTCGCGCCGACAAATGAAGCATATCCTGGCTTTTGAATCCTCCTGCGACGACACCTCTGTGGCCTTAATTGACACAGACTTTAAGGTGACTTGCAACTTGGTGAGCACCCAAACCGATCATGCCAATTTTGGCGGAGTTTTGCCCGAACTCGCTTCCCGGCTCCACATGCAGAACATTCTTCACCTCACCCAGGCGGCTTTGGACAAATCCGGTCTGCGAAGCGGGGAAATTTCCGCTGTGGCGGTTTCTGTGAATCCAGGGCTGATCGGCTCTCTGATTGTGGGCTTGGCGTTTGCCAAAAGCCTTGCCTGGAGCTGGCAGAAACCTTTGATTACAGTCAATCACATGCTTTCCCACATCTTCGCGAATTTCATCGAAAACCCGGCTATCCAACCGCCATTTCTGGCTTTGGTGGTTTCCGGTGGACACACGGAATTGGTTCTGTTTGAAAGTCTTACCCATTTTGAAGTGGTGGGCAAAACCTTGGACGATGCGGCGGGGGAAACCTTCGATAAAACCGCGAAACTGCTGGGGCTTGGCTATCCCGGTGGACCAGCTTTGGATTTGGCCGCCAGCAGCGGAAACCCCAGCTTCCACAGCTTTCCCCGCGCCCTGAAACGCAAAGAGGATTTTAACTTCAGCTACAGCGGCTTGAAAACAGCCGTGATGGAATATGTCTCCCGCCAGGATGCGGATTTTATCCAAAACAACCTGAACGACCTGGCAGCTTCAATTCAGCAGGCAATCATCGATCCTTTAATCGATAAAACTCTGCGGTTGGCGCAGTTGCGGGATATTAAAACCATTCTTTTAGCCGGCGGTGTGGCAGCAAACAGCGCTTTGCGCAGTCAATTGGCTCAAAAAGCCGCCTCACATGGGATAAAACTCCATCATCCCAGCCTTGAACTTTGTGTGGACAACGCCGCCATGGTCGGAGCGGCTGCAATTCCCAAATTCTTAGCCGGGGAATTCGCAAGTTTGGACGTGAACGCCTTTTCCACCAAAGGCACACGCTCTCTTTGAGGACATCGCTGATGAATTTTCGCCAGTTTTGTATCGGTTTGCTGAGACTTCTTTTTGGCAGCTTCAACGGAATGCAGGTCATCCTGTATCCCATGGCCCTGGTTTTTTGGCTGAACATAAACAGCTTTCAATATGTCAGCATCGGCCTTTTTACCTCGCATAAATACTACTTTCCCCTGCTGATTTTCCTCGTGGTTTTCATTTTGGTGGTTCTTTTGATTTTAAAGAATTACAGCGAGCTCAGCCACCCCAACCAAAAACTCAGCCAGGAACAGAAAAACTCCATTGCCCACACCATCATCGGCCTCCATAAAATATTGCTGGTGGTGATGTTCGCTGTGGGGCTCATCTATCTGGTTTACGCTTTTTTGAACCATTATTATGGCATCAGCCTGCCTCTTTCAACCATCTACACCAGTTTGGCAAGATTTGTGTCTGTCGGGCTGATTCTGGGCTACGCGCTTCGCAACGCCTGGACCAGTCCCCACCGCGAAAATGGAATGGATGTTCGCCGCGCCCTGGTGATGGTTCGCAAGGACTTTCGCAGCCGCCCCAGACCCTTTTTGCTGCACGGTTTTTCCTTCATCATCATGGCTTTGCTCGCCTGCGGCATCTATAACAATATTGTGATGAACGTCTTGGATTTCTTTATTGGAAGAACCGGCTTTTCGCTGCATTTGGCTCACGCCACCGGCCTTTTGCCCCTGATTTATGATGTGTTTTTGCTCTTTGTGGCGCTGTTGCTGTCAAATTTTGTGTTTTCACCATTGGTGTTGCTGGTGAATTCTCTGTCTCATAAAATGATTCCCCAGCCCATCGTGGAAGATTTGGACGAAGAAAATGACCCGCAAGAACAAGAATAAGAAACGCAAACCCGCAAAAAGCGTGACCGCAAAATCGGATTTGTGGTTATATATTCTCATTCTGCTGCTTTGCGGGGGCATCGTTTGGCTGTTGACCCAAAAACCCAAAACCCGTGTGAAGCCGGTGAAGGAAACCGCTTTGGGAACCCAGCCTTTCGATCAAAACAAGCTGGTGAAGGCTTTGGAGGAAAAGTTTGGCATGGAGCCGGGCAGTATTGTCCCCAAAGAAATCCGAAAGGTTATCCGCCTGGAAATTCCGGTTGATCGCTCCAAAATGGATCTCACCTATGCCAACGTGCTTGTTTCCAATGAATTCCGGAGCATGCGGGCGGTTCAAGACGATGGAAAAGTGGATGGCTCCAAACAAATCCTCAGCTTTACCCACGCAGACAAAAACTTCGAGGTAATCCTGTCCTACGCGCCCAGAACCGCGCAACAGCGGGCTGGTAAAAAATATATCTCCATCGTGGTGGACGATTTTGGCTCTGTGGAAGGGGAAACTCTGCAAGAATGGCTCGCCCTGCCCACCCAGATAACTTTTGCCATAATGCCCGGCTTCAAACAAAGCGTGAACACCATGACCCTGGCGGATCAACAAGGGCGTGAAACCTTGGTGCATGTGCCCATGGAACCGATTGGCTATCCCAGGCAAAACCCTGGTGAAAACGCCATTTTGGTGCAAATGAACCAGGCTCAGGTGGAAAGAACCCTGCTGAAACACCTGAATTCTCTCCCGCTCTGCATGGGTGTAAACAACCACATGGGCAGTTTGGCAACGGCGGACAACACCATTATGGGCTGGGTGATGGACGTTTTGAAAAAGAAAAACAAGGGCTTTTTGGACAGCCGCACTTCAAACGTTTCCATTGCCTACCAGGTTGCTCAAAAAGCACGCATCCCCGCCTGGCGCAACGATATTTTCCTGGATTCACCAGATATCACGGATGAAACTCTGGAGAGAAAAATCAACGCCATCCAGGATTTGGCGACCCGAAACAGCACCGTGGTGGTGATTACCCATTGCCACAACCCCGAAAAATTGATTTATCTGCATAAATTCCTGGATCGCGTTCAAGCTCTGGGATTCACTCTCATCCCCCTCTCCCAAGTTGGAAAAACAGACTTAGCACCCATTATTTGAGGACAAAATGAAATTCTTGAGCTCTATTCTTTTGGGCATCATACAAGGTTTGACCGAATTCCTGCCCGTCAGCAGTTCCGGTCATTTGGTTTTGGCAAAGCATTTCTTTGGCATCGAAGAAACTGGCAGCATTGCTTTTGAGATTTTTATGCACCTGGGAAGCCTGCTCGCCGTTCTCATCTTTTTCCGCCAGAGAATCTGGGATTTGGTGGTCTCGCTTTTCAGTTGGAAACGCACTCTGAGACACGAAACCCACCGGCGCAACCGCAATATCATTCTTTATCTGTTTTTGGCGACCCTCGCCACCGGGGTTATCTATCTGCTTTTTGGCAAATTCTTCAAAGGGCTTTACGAGAAACCTTTGCTTGTCTCCCTGATGCTGATTGTCACTGGCGTGATTGTGTTTATTTCCGACCGGCTGAAATCGGGAAGCATCCCCGCCTCCGATATGGGCATATCGCGCAGCCTTTTCATTGGTCTTTTGCAAGGCATCGCCATTATTCCAGGCATTTCTCGCTCTGGCAGCACCATCACAGGCTCACTTTTGGTTGGTGTCAAGCGCAGGGAAGCGGCGGAATTTTCCTTCCTGCTCAGCATTCCCGCCATTTTGGCTGCCAACCTTACCAGCCTGGGTGCCTTCAAACAGCTCAGCCTCAGTGAGTTATCCGCCTATCTGGGTGGGTTTGTGGCATCTTTCGTCGTCTCTTTATTGGTCATCGGCTTCATGATGGAACTGATTGCCCGCGCGCGTTTGAAGTATTTTTCCTGGTATTGCTGGGCGGCGGGAGCCATCAGCTTCCTGGTTATAATTTTGGGAAAATCCTGATGGCCATCGACGCTTTGGAATTCGACTCCGTAAAACCCCGTTTGGGCGATAATTTCCTGCTTTTGGGGCCTGACGCTTTTTTGCAGGATACCGTCACAAACCAGATACGCGAAACCCTGAAACGGGACGCGGATGTAGATTTGGTCATAGTTTACGGCGATGAAATGCGCTGCGCCCAAATCAACGACCTTTTGGATACCTATTCCATTTTTTCCAGCACCAAGCTCATCCTGTTCAGAAATGCCGACCTGCTCCGCAAACCAGAACTGGATTGCCTCGCCGCCTATTTCCAGAACCCTTCTCTGGAGCAAAGTTTGGTCATCACAGCCGAAAAGGCAGACCTTCGCACCAGCGCCTGGAAGAAGATTAGTTCAGACAGCAAAGTGGTGAATTGCGATTTCCCCCGCTGGGGCGATATGCTCATCAATTGGTTGAATAAAAGCCTGGCAAAAATGGGAAAAAACATGCGTCCGGACGCGCGCGCGATGTTCATCGAGCGGGTCGAACTGGATTATGCCAGCGCGAATAACGAGCTTCAAAAGCTGGGACTTTTGGTGGGTGAACGCAAGACCATCACGATTGACGACGTGCAGCAAAGTCTGGGCAGCTCTCGGCTGGGAACCCAGATTGGTTTTGCCAGAGCCCTGGGTGGACGCCGCGCCGCTGAAGCCCTGGATTTGATGGACCGCATGCTCAATTCAGAAACCAAAGGCTTGCAGATTTTGGGGCAGATTACCCGCGTGTTCACTGCCATTCATCACATCCTGCTGATGAAGGAAGCCCACCTCAGCCCTTCCGAAATCACAGCAAAACACTTGCATGACCTGTATCCAAAGCAGCGAGCTGAATATATGAACTTCGCCAAAAACTATTCCCTTCCCCAAACCCAGACCATTTTCACCATTCTTTTGGAAACCGATACCAAGCTCAAAACCACCGCTGCCAGTGACGCCATCCTGCTGACCCAGTGTATCTTGCAAATCATGGAGGCGGCGTGAAAAACCTCGGTCTCCTGCTTCACATCAGTTCGCTTCCCTCGGATTTTGGCATCGGCGATTTTGGTCCCAACGCCTATTTGCTTGCCGACCTTCTTTTGGAAAAAGGCTTCAAATCCTGGCAAATTTTGCCCCTCTATCAAACCGGCTATGGAAATTCGCCCTACAATCCGATGTCGGCATTCGCACTCAACCCATATCTGATCAGCCCGGAGCTGCTTTATGAGGATGGCTTGATTGACCTTCCCGATCTCGAGGCAGCCCAGCTTCCCATAGGTGACCAGGTTCCGTTCGAAGCCGTGTATCGCCTCAAAGACCAGCTTTTGGCAACCGCCTCCGAAAATTATCTCTGCGACAACAAGCTCGAGGCTTTCATCGAAAAAGACGCCCTCTACCTCAAGCCCTATCTGGCTTACACCACCCTCTGCAAACTGTATGGTGAAACGGATTGGAACCTTTTCCGAGCGGAACACCAGCGCTATTCTGATAAGCTCTACGATGAACTTTTTAACGATTACGAACGCCAAATGCTTCAGGTGGCATGCGCTCAGGTTTTTGCCCGCGACCAGCTTTTGCGCTTGAAAGATTATCTCTCCTCACAGGGCATCCAACTCATTGGGGATATGCCTCTTTATCTTTCCCATCAAAGCTCGGAAGTTTGGGCAAATCAGCATCTTTTCGATCTGGACTCAAATGGAAATCGCCTCCGCGTTGCCGGGGTTCCACCCGATGCTTTCAGCGAAAAGGGACAGCTTTGGGGAAACCCGCTCTACCGCTGGGAAGCTATGCGCGCTGATGGTTTCAAGCTTTTCTTTGATAGAATCAACCACGCCCTGCAATATCTGGACAAGCTTCGCCTTGACCATTTCATCGGTTATGTGAATTATTGGGCGGTGGATTGCCCCAAAGACCCTCAAACCGGCTTGCCCCAAATGCCAGAGGACGCGCTGGGCGGAAGCTGGGAAAAAGCCCTGCCCCAGGATTTTTTCTCCCAACTCCAAAAACAGTTTCCGCTGGAAAAATTCATCGCTGAAGACCTCGGCGTGCTCAATGGCGATGTCTGCGACTTCCGCGACCGCTACGGACTTCCCGGAATGATTGTCTTGCAATTTTGCTTTGAGGAAGGCATCCCCGAACCACGGGATTTTCCCCCTGAAAGAATTCTCTACACGGGAACTCACGACAATCCAACCATCCGCGAATGGTATGAAAACCTCGAACCGGAAAGCCCCAGCCGGCTGAATCTGTTGAATTATATCCGCAAAAACGCCGAGCTTTTTGCCGGACTGGGCTTGGAAAGCATTGAGGACATCGAAGCTTCCATACACGCAATTTTTTGTCAGATTTCTCAAAACTCCGGCTGTGAAAACCTCATTTTCACCGCGCAAGACCTGTTGGGACTGGGTTCTGATGCCCGCATGAATATACCCGGCACCGCGCTGGGAAATTGGCAATGGAAGCTGGAAGACCTTTCCCAACTCCAGCAAACCACCTTCCCCTTCTGGGAATAAAACACGCTCTGGGCTTTCATTTTATAAGCTTTCCAAATTCAAAATAGGGGAGCCCTCTCCCCTATCCTCACCTGCCTCAATCTCTTCAATAGCCACTCTCTTAACCGCTTCGCCATAATGTAGTTAGGTGACCCTTCTTCATGTATCACATGATCTTTTTCTCCTCGTAAGCCATTTTGAGTCAACCAATTTCAGGACGGCACACTCTTAATCCTGGCAGTTAATCAAGTGTTAATCAAGCCTTAATCAAGTCTTAATAATTAACGCTTGATTAAGGCTTGACTAAGAAGTGATTAAGGCCTTGAGCCAAGTGTCGATAACGGTATCGCTGGTTTTTTTGACAGACCACTCTCTTTGGAAAACCTACGAATAGATCTCTCCAAAAGATGAACCTAATTCGGCTTCAATAATTTTCAGGATGCAGTATCGAAAAGCTTTCCCGATATCCAGCAGAACAATCGAAAAAATGTACTTGACAATTAAAACCATATTCACAGGCTAGTGCCAATAGATTTTGAAATCGATTACATAGCGTGTAAACTGTTCCAGATTTCGGTTCCTCAAACGCTTTTAAGCTGTTTGGCGAAGACACTTAACAACATGGTTTAATCAAGTTTAAGGGATGAAAAACGTTAGCGTTTTTGTCCAATGTGACGAACAAAAAACAAACCCACACAAAGGAGAACACATGAAACGGACTCTATTATTGGTTTTTATTCTTGCCCTCGCCACTTTTGCCTTCGCGCAAAACACCTATTATTGGTTTGGCGGCATCAGCGATGACTGGGACGATTCCGGCAACTGGCAAACGGGCCAGGTGCCGACAGCGAATGATCACGCGGTAATCACTGCTATGGGCTCTTATCTGCCTGTGGTTCATTCTAACGCCGCATGTTACAAACTGTCGCTTAGCGCCGGTACCACGTTAGCAATAGGCGGCAGTGTAACATTTACCGTCAACGAAAAATTGGAGACTGCCGGCAGTGTTGTGCTCAATACTTCATCTACTCTGGTTGTAAAAGACTGGGCAAAATGGCTTTCAAACTCCTCCCTTTCATTTGCAGGCACGCAAGGCAGAGCTTTCTGCGAATTCTATAAAGATCTGACCATTGAAACCCCAAATTTTAACGCTGTCTCCACTACTATTTCTTTTGTAGGGCCCAGCTTCAGCTCATTTAATAATTCTAGCACCAACACTTATATCGATTTTCTGTATATTAACAAATCCTCTAGT
>JAAYKA010000083.1 GCA_012522635.1 Candidatus Cloacimonadota bacterium | reverse complement strand
GCGCCGAAACCGATGCCGTAAAGCCCCATTTCGATGGATTGGAAGCCATGGCTGGCGATGAAGGCGATGAGGATGCCAATCACGATGGTGAGCACGGGACCAACGGTGGAACGCATGCCCACAGCGATTCCTTCCAAAATCACGGTGGCAGGGCCATAGGAACCCTGTTCCGCGATGTGGCGGGTGGGTTTGTAGCTGTGGGAGGTGTCGCGTTCGGTGAAATAGCCAATGAGGATGCCGCAGACCAGCCCAATCACGGTGGAAATGAAAACCCCGAACCAATATTCAGCGGGAAGCAGCATCCGCGTGATGAAAAATGAAGCCACGGCGATGAGCAGGGAACTTCCGTAAACGCTTTTATTCAGGGCAAACATCAGTTCCTTTGTGCCCGCGCCTTCCTTTGTGCTGACCATGAAAATGCCAATAATGGAAAGCAGCGCTCCGATTCCAGACAGAATCATCGGCGCCACCACAAAATTGATATGCAGTCCTTTATCCAAACCCAGGGTGACAGCGGCACTGAGACCCAGGGCGGCGGTTGCGAGGATGGAGCCGGCATAGCTTTCATAGAGGTCGGCACCCATGCCAGCCACGTCGCCAACGTTGTCGCCAACGTTATCCGCAATGGTGGCGGGATTGCGCACGTCGTCTTCAGGGATTTCGGCTTCCACTTTTCCCACCAGGTCTGCACCCACGTCCGCGGCTTTGGTGAAAATTCCGCCTCCCAACCTGGCAAAAAGAGCCTGGGTGGAAGCGCCCATGCCAAAGCTGAGCATGATGACGGTGATGGTGTGAAGCGGAAATCCGGATTTTACGAGGATGAAAAACCAGGCGGAGATGTCGATTAAGGCAAGACCCACCACGGTGAGTCCCATCACAGCGCCACCGCGGAAAGCTATTTTGAGACCTTTGTTCAGGCTTTCAGAACAGGCTTGGGCGGTGCGGTTTGAAGCCAGGGTCGCCATGTTCATCCCGATGTAACCTGCCAGCGCGCTGAAAAAGCCGCCGGTTAAAAAAGCAAAGGGGACCAGGATGTGCAAAACCCCCATCACTTTTGCCATGAACAGAAAAACCAGGAAGGCGCCCAGGAAAAAAAGAGCCACTCCCTTGTATTGCTGTTTTAAATATGCGAAGGCGCCGTCCCGAACGTAGGAAGCGATTTCCACCATGCGGGCGTTACCGGGGTCAGACTTCTTTACCTGTCTAAAAAATATGGCAGCGAAGATTAGCGCCATCACTGCTCCCAACGGGGCGATGAACCAGAGAGTTGGAATCATATCAATATACCTCAAAAAAAACTATGTCTGTAATAAATAAGTGCTTATTTCGATAGCGGACTTTTTTTAAAAATACCGCTCAATCTGTCAATGTATTTCTGCGTTTTCATAAAAGATTTGACAAAAAAAGCCCCTTGAGATTTACTGCTTTGACTAATTTTAAAACAAGCAAGCAGGTGAACCTAAGAATGGAATTATCCGATTATAGAAAAGAAGCCACAGCCTTAATCTCGCAGATAACCGAGATTCGGAGGTTACTTTGACCTGGAGGGAAAACAGGCTCAAGCCCTCAAACTTCAGGATGAGGTGAACAGTCCGGATTTTTGGAGCGACCAAAGCCGGGCGAAAAAAATCACGCGTCAATTGAGCCAGATTAACGACGATATTTCCCACATCGGCACGCTGAAAAACCTGCAGGGAGACTTGGAAACCTATCTTGTGCTTTTGGACGAGGATTCATCACTTTTGACAGAGGCGGAGGCGGAGCTGAAGGCTCAAAAACAATTTATTGAAAAATCTGAAACCGAATGCTATCTGAACGAAAAATATGACAGCGAAGACGCGCTGTTGATTATCCACGCCGGCGCGGGGGGAACCGAAGCTCAGGATTGGGCGGAAATGCTCATGAGAATGTATCTGCGCTGGGCGGAACAAAACAGCTTCGGTACTACGGTGATTGATTCCCTGCCCGGAGAAGAAGCCGGCATGAAAAGCGTGAGCATCGAAATTCGGGGAAACTATGTCTATGGCAGGTTGAAAAACGAAATCGGGGTTCATCGCCTGGTGAGAATTTCACCCTTCAACGCCCAGGGCAAGCGTCAGACTTCGTTTGCCTCGGTTTACGTTTATCCGGAATTTGAAGACGATATCGAAGTGGATATCGACCCCAAAGACCTCAAGGTGGATACCTATCGTTCCAGCGGCGCGGGCGGACAACATGTGAATACCACTGATTCCGCAGTGCGCATCACGCATTTGCCCACGGGGATTGTGGTTTCCTGCCAAAATGAACGTTCACAGATTCAAAACCGTGAGCGCGCCATGGTGATTTTGCGCTCCCGCCTCTATCAGTATTATGAAGACCTGCGGGAAGCGGAAAAGGAAAAGGAAGAGACCGGGAAAACTGACATTGGCTGGGGAAACCAAATCCGCTCCTACGTTTTTCAACCCTATCAGATGGTTAAAGACCACCGCACAAACCACGAAGTTGGGCAGGTGGACCGCGTGATGGATGGTGATTTGGATGGCTTTATCTACGCCAGGCTGAAGCAAAGGGCGCTGGAAAAAAGCAAATGAACTATAAAAAACTGGTTCCCAAGCTTGATTTGACGCGGCTTCCCGCGCACGTTGGCATCATTATGGATGGAAACGGACGCTGGGCTGCGAGCAAAAAAAGACCCCGCATGTATGGTCATCGAGCCGGAGCCAGGTCTGTGCGTCAGGTTGTGGAACTGGGAGTGGAGCTGAAACTGGGCTATATCACTTTCTATGCTTTCAGCACCGAAAATTGGAGCCGTCCCGATGATGAAGTGCAGGGGCTTTTGAAGCTCTTGAAAGAATTTTTGGCAAAGGAAATTGCCGAACTGAAGCGGCAAAACATCCGTGTAAATATCATCGGCAGCGAAAGCAGGCTGGACCCAGTATATCTTGCCGAAATCAGGGAAATGGCATCGCCCACCTTTGGCAATACGGGTTTGACCGTGAATATGGCTTTCAACTATGGTGGCAGGCTGGAAATCGTGGAGGGAATCCAAAAACTCTGTGCCCAGAACCTGGGAAATCCGGAGGCGATTAAAAACCTGACGCCGCAAGCTTTTTCGAACTATCTTTATACAGCCGGACAGCCCGACCCTGACCTCATCATCCGCACCAGTGGTGAGAGACGCATCTCAAACTTTTTGCTGTGGCAGATGGCATATTCAGAGATTTATATCACCCAAACGCTGTGGCCGGATTTTGACAAAGCCTCGTTCATCGAAGCTTTGCTGGATTTCCAGAGCCGTGAGCGCAGGTATGGAGGAGTGGAAAGCCAATGAGCGAATTGCAAAAGCGTGTTTTGGTTTCCGTGGTCGGCATTCCCGTGATTTTGGTGGTGCTTTGGTTTGGCGGGCCCTGGCTGGTGATTCTGTTTGGTTTGACCGCCTTTTTTGCCAGCGCGGAACTGAACGCCATGCTGGAAAACATCGATTTGGGCATTCATTGGTTTTGGGCGGTGGTAAACCTTGCCCTGTTCAGCCTTGCCGTGTTTTTCCCGGGCATGATTGTGCCCCTTTTCTGGGTGTTTTTCCTGGTTGTAATCCTGCGGGCGCTGCTGCTTTGGGACCCGCGGAGGTCGTTGTCCCAGGTGGCTTTTCAGCTTTTTGGGGCCTTCTATCTGGCGCTTTTACCCGCCATGTGCGCGCTTTTGGGTTTAGAGAAACCCCGCCTGCTTTTTGGACTGATTCTGCTGATTTGGCTCACGGATACGGTTGCCTATTTTGTTGGCAGCAAATGGGGACGGCGGCGCGGGATTTTCGCGGTCAGCCCAAACAAATCTTTGGAAGGTTTCGCGGCGGGAGCGCTTGCACCTTTTCTGATGGTGATTATATTGTATTTTACAGGCGTTTCTGGCCTTGATTTGGCGCATTTGCTGCTCATGGCATTTGCGGCAGGAATTGTTGGTCAATTGGGAGACCTTGCCGAAAGCATGCTCAAGCGTTTCTGCTCCGTGAAAGACAGTTCCCACCTGATTCCGGGACATGGCGGAGTTTTGGACCGCGCGGACAGCGTGCTTCTGGCGGGTTCGTTCCTTTATAGTGTGATGATTCTTTTTGGATAAAAGAAAAATGATTCCATGCCAAAGGTGTGGATTTAAAATTCGATAAAAAGTAATTCGATGGAGGAATTATGAAAAAGACATTGGTGTTATTCGCCTTGATCCTGGCCCTCGGCGGGGTGTATGGGCAAACCCTGGTCTATTATTGGAATTTCAACCAAAACACGCCGCCCACAGACACGACCTGGGACCAACCCATTATGGCGGCTGTCGGCGATGCCGAAATAACCTACACTTTCACAGAAGCTTTTTCCTTTGCCGGAACCACCCTCAACGGTGAAGGCGGCGAGGTTAATGGCGGCAGTTTTGCCCCCCGCGGCGGTGCCGATACGGTTAATAACGGCGCCTATTTCACCATCCACGCTTCCACAGTGGGTTTGGACAACATCGTGATGAGCTATCCCACCCGCAGAACTTCCACAGGTTTCAACACCCAGGAAGTGAAATATACCGTGAATGGCAGCGATTGGATTACAAAATACACCCTCGACCTCACCGATTTTGAAAACGGCTGGGTGGCGGGGCAGATGATGGAAGTGGATTTCAGCGGTACACCCGGTGTGGCAAACAACCCCAACTTCGCCATCCGCGTGGTTTTGACCGGCTGCACAACCGCCGCTGGCAACAACCGCATCGACAACATCCGCATTACAGCGGCTTCACAGGGCGCGGCGGCAATGCCCGTCTTTGACCCTCCTGCCGGAGCCTACACCCAGCCCATCAACGTTGCCATCAGCAGCAGCACACCCGGAGCCACAATCCATTATACAACCGATGGCAGCAACCCCACTCAAAGCTCACCCAGCTATAGCAATCCCATCCCGGTGAGCAGCACCACCACCATCAAAGCCATTGCCTATGCCAGCGGACTGGATGCCAGCAACGTTGCCACAGCCACATATATGTTCCCCGTGGTGGTTCAAAACATGAGCCAACTGAGAGCGCAAACGGCTGGAGACGGAACGGTTTACCTGGTTTCCGGAGAAGTGCTTCTCACCTTCAAACAAAGCTTCCGCAACCAAAAATATGTGCAGGATGCCAATGCTGGCGTCCTGGTTGACGACCCCGATGGCAAAATCACCTCCATTTATCAGATTGGTGACGGCATCACCGGCATCGTTGGCACCATCGCCTACTATGCCAACCTGCTGCAATTCACCCCTGTGGGCGACCCTGGCGCTGCCACATCCCATGGTAATAACATTTACGCGCCCACCATCACAATTAACGAACTGAACATGAACGTGGCAAATTATCAGGGAAGATTGATCCGCATTGCCAACGCCAATTTCGTGGAAAGCGGCAATTTTGAGGTTGGACAAAACTATACCCTGCAGGATGCCACCGGCACCGTCGTGTTCCGCACCACTTTCTATGATGTGGACTATATCCAAACCGAAATCCCCAGCGGAAACTTCAATATCCTGGTCTTGGTTAATCAATTCAATCAAACCCCGCAGGTCACAGCCCGCGGTTTGGATGACTGGAGCAGCACCCCGAACGACGACGAGGTCAACGTTCCCAAGCCCACCCAACTGATTGGAAACCATCCCAACCCCTTCAATCCCCACACCACCATCAGCTTCCACAACGCCAAAGCCGAACCTGTCCAAATCGTGATTTACAACACCAAGGGACAGATTGTGAAAACTTGGAATCTGGAAGCCACCACAGGCACGCACAGCCTTTCCTGGGATGGACGCGACGACAGTGGAAATGCCGTCAGCAGTGGAGTTTACTATTATCGCATGCAGTCTGGAAAATATTCATCCACCCGTAAAATGGTGTTGATGAAATAGCTATGAAACCACAGCCGCCCTTGGGTGACTGAAAAACCCGGCCAGGCGGACGACCGTGAAAACGGTTGACCGTCTGGTCTTTTTATATGGATATGAAATCACGCACTTTGTCTCACCTGCTCTGTTTTGTGGCGATTCTCACCTGGTCAACTCATGAAATCCTGAGCAAAAACCTGGCTCTTTCGCCCTTCACGCTCACCGCCTGGCGTTTTTTCATCGGTGGTTTGGTGATTCTCCCCTTCGCATTCAAAGCTTATAAAAACAGCCCTCAAAAACCCAAGTTGAAGGATTTGGGTTTGATGGCTCTCTTGGGTGTTCTGAATGTCTGCGTCAGTATGCTGTTGCTGCAGATTTCAGTACATTATGGCAAAGCTTCTGTGAGCGCGGTTTTGGTGAGTTCCAATCCTTTGTTTGTGAGCTTGTTTGCCCTGCTTTTTCTGCGGGAAAAGCTGGGTTTGCCCCAGATTTTGGGGCTTGTGCTCGCCACGATTGGCATCGGGCTGCTCATCTTTGGAGAG
The DNA here is from genome assembly GCA_012522635.1 of Candidatus Cloacimonadota bacterium. Taxonomy (NCBI): domain Bacteria; kingdom Pseudomonadati; phylum Candidatus Cloacimonadota; species Candidatus Cloacimonadota bacterium. Next base: position 1,053 of record JAAYKA010000083.1, on the reverse strand, counting down.
GCGGATTTTGGCAACGCTAAATATCTGAATCTGCCGCTCAGTTTTGTGTTTGGTTTGGGCGCATCGCTAACTTTTGGGCTCTATCTGGTGCTCACCAAAAAAACGGTGGAAAAACACGGAAACGTAATCACCAACGGGGTTTCCTTCTTCTCTGGCGCACTCATCCTTTTTGGGGTGAACGCCATCATCGGTCAGCCGCTGGGTTTTAAGCTGAATTTGCAGACGGCGGCGGCGATGTTTTGGTTCGGCGTAATTATTTCCGGGCTCAGCTATCTGCTGTTTTTCGAGGGAGCCAAGCTTTTGGGCGCGGGAACCTCATCCATGTATTTCTTTTTGAAGCCCGTTCTGGCATCGCTTTTGGCGCTCATTTTCCTGCGTGAGGCATTGGCTCCGCTGCAGTTGATTGCCATCTTTGTCATCGTTGCCGGGCTCACACTTTCCCGGGTTTTGAAGCCCCGACAAAAAGCGTAAAAAAAAGCCGGAAACTGGGTTCCGGCATAATGTGTGGGGGTATGTTCGGCTTAGCGAGCCAGTTCTTTTTGCACCCTCTGCACCAGTGAATCCCGGTCCAAACCAGCCCAGCGGTAGAGGTCTTTGGATGAACCACTGCCGGCATAGGCTTCCACACCGATTTTCACCAGACGGGCGCTGAGGCCTTCCTCCACCATCCGGCTTGCCAAGACCGCGCCCAAGCCGCTGTGGACGTTGTGGTCTTCCACGCTGAAAATCAGGCCCTGCGAAGCCGCTTTTTCCAGCACTTCACGCTGGATGCAGAGCGGGGATGAAACATAGACCAACTGGATGAAAATGCCGCTTTCGCGCAGGTGCTCAATCGCTTCGATGGCAGAACCCACCGGGGTTCCCGTCACAAACATAGTGGCTTTGTTGCCCTCGCGGAGGACGTCTGCCTTGCCATATTCAAAGCCGTAGCCCATGTCGTAGAAGGTTTCGCCTTCCTCGTTTTTGATGATGGGCAGTTTGGAGCGACCCATCGCCACCACATAGTTTCCGGGCTTGTCAATCAGCCAGCGAATGATGCGGTCGGTTTGGTTC
>JAAYKA010000082.1 GCA_012522635.1 Candidatus Cloacimonadota bacterium | reverse complement strand
TAGGGCGGGTCCAGGAAAATCAAATCCCAGCGTTCCTGGGTTTTTTTCAAAAAGGAATCCACCCGCTTGCGCCAAATGTGGCAATCCTCGCCACAGCCCAGCATTTCCACATTTTTGAGGATGGTGGCGACGGCGGGAGCGGCAAATTCCACCATATCCGCCCAAACGGCACCACGGGAAAGAGCTTCCAAGGCCAGGGAACCCGTTCCGGAAAACAGATCCAACACCCTTTTTCCCTCAAAATCGCCATAGACGTTGAAAATCATGGCGCGATGGTAGGAACTGGTGGGTCTGGTGCTGTTTCCACTGACGCTGAAGAGATTGCGTCCCTTATATTTACCTGTGATGATGCGCATATAAACAAACCTCAGCGGCGCAGCTTGCGGGGACGTCCGCGCGGAAACACCAACGGGACAGTCATTTGCACCGGTTTCGCCACAAAATCCGGACAGGATATGATGGTTAGGTGCGCCGCCTGTTTACACTTTTTCTCACAGCGCAGGCAGAGCTTGTTATATTTTGGCTCCACTTTTCGCGGCATCGGGACCTTATTCTTTTATGCCCTGCATCTCCAAAATTACTGCCACCAGGTCGCTGAGGCGGATTTCGGACAGCTTGCGCTCTTTGTCGAACCTGCCCAAAAAGGCGATGAGAAGGTCTCTCACAGTGAATTCGGGGCTCTCGGGATCCAACTCCGCCAAATTCACCTGGGCCTGTTCTTCAATTTCCTGCAGCATGAGCGCCAAAGCGTCCACCGCTGCCTCATCGTCTTCCAAAAAGTCCTCTTCCTCATCCAGATAGATTTCCACACCCAGGCTGCCCTCATTCAGCTTTTCCCGGGCTTGGGCAAGGTTTTGGAAACCCTGATGGTCCATAATCCTCAAATATGCCAGCTCCTCCGGGGTAAAAAGCTGTTCGATGCGGGCGTCATAGCGGCTCACAGGATCGCTGAGGATGCGCAAATGCAGCTCCTCAATGCTTTCCTTAAGTTCCGGCGAAGAATCCGTCTGGCTGATCAGTTCGTATGCGGCCAGCGCGTCGAAAAACTGGTTCTGCTCTTCAAAAAGCTTTGCCAGCGTGATGGTCGGCGCCCAGCCTGAGCTGTTGTTCTTCATTTTAACTCCCATTTTAAATCATCTTGCCCAAGATTGCCGGAGGCGCGTTTATGTCAATAAAAACCTTTGGCTTTTGTCCGGAGCCATGAAAAGGCGGGTTTGAAGAAGTGAAAATGCGAAGGAAACCCCTTAATCCAATCCCGCTCCTCTGGATTTTTTCGAGTTTTGAGGTTTTATGGTTTTGGCGGGGTTCTCTAACAATATTCGCCCTAAATAAGAGCTAACCAACTATTTTACAGCCAATTACTCTCAACTTTATCCTGAAAATTGACTACTCAAAACTGAACCCTTCCCTCTCGCCGCCTTATGTCTTCCTTATGTTTCAAAAGCAAAGTTAAGCGACACATAGGGTTAGGGTTTAGTTGGTGAAATTTCAACAGACTCGTTCTATAGATAATGGAAACCGTGTGAAGCCCGGCAAAATCTACAGAACCCATGTTATGTGACCTCTTGGTTAAAATAATGTAATTACATTGTCGTCACACATAGCCTTATTTTCAAAACAGTTGCAATTTCATAAAAAACAAAATTAATCCCCGCATAATAAATTGCTTGACAAATATTTGGGTACACAAAGGGTGGTCATGTGGGTTTTCTCTTGATAGAATCATGCAAAATGGTTCTATAAAAAAAGAATAATATCTGGCTATCGGAGAAAGGTTGGGATTTTTGACGTCCCCGCTTTTCACCGAAGGTCACAAAAATATTGGAGATAGAAATGAAAAAAACGCAAAAATTGCTTTTGTTGATGGCTGTCCTTTTGATGGTCATAGGCATGTTGAATGCAGAAAAAACATACCATATTTATGCTGGTGTACAAGGCGACCTAGGTGGTTTTGAGCCAGTTTTGCAGCAATGGAAAAGTAAAACCCATTATGATAATGGTGACACGGAAGGTATAGTGCAGCATGAATTTAAGTGGGTTAATGGAGACTTGATAATAGATGTTTCTGTAACAGTAGGAAACTCTGAAGAACCAGAAGAACTTTTCGGATATTATGTCATAACAAAACCTGCCTTGCCTGATATTGGATACTGGTGGATTGGGGATGCAAATGATAAAACAATATTTGAAGGGATCCCAATTGGTAATGGTTTTTCTTGGGCATATAAAGACGGAGAATATTGGGTCGTTGCTTGCGCGCAATTAGCCAAGGTTGGGTGGGAATCACCTGACAATTATAACTATTGGACTATCCATGCTCTTGTGTGCGAAACCCAAAATCCCATCGCAGGTGCCGAAGTTTGGTATGATGCCGGAGATGGAAGCGGTCATAAGAAACTTGGCGTAACTGATGATAATGGAAATTTCTATATCTTTAACAAAGCTAATGTCCAGGTAGGAGGTACAGAAATAATTTTAGGCGATCACGGAGCAGCTTATCCGGGCCCTGGGACCTACTATCTGACTCATGATGATTACGAGTTCGATGAAATTCAGCAAGTGGTACAAACAGGGAATAATATAGATTATAATTGGTCTTCCAATATCTGTGGCGGCGAAAACCACGTCCCCGTGGAACTCAGCAGCTTCACAGCCACCATCTCCGCGCAAAACAATGTCGCCCTCACCTGGGTCACCGAAACCGAAACCGGAATGCGCGGCTACTACGTCCATCGCGCTGAAATCAACAACCTTGCCAACGCCCTGATCGTGAGCCCTTTGATCGCGTCCAGCAATAGCTCACAGCAGCATACCTACCACTATGAAGACGCCGATCTGCAGGATTCCGGAACCTATTACTACTGGCTGGAAGCCAACGATCTGAATGGAAGCTCCACTTTCCATGGCCCCGTGAGCGTGCTTTTCAACGCCGCCGGCGAAAACCCCAGCCCGGAAATTCCGCTGGTCACCCAGCTTCACAGCGTCTATCCCAACCCCTTCAACCCCATGGCTTTCATCCCCTTCAGCCTGGCAAAAGACAGCGCTGTGGATTTCAAGATTTACAACAGCCGCGGACAGCTCGTGAAACAATTCGACATGGGCGTCAAAGCCGCCGGCATGCACCGCATCAGCTGGGATGGCACCGACTACAACGGAAACATCCTCTCCAACGGAGTTTACAACATCGTGATGAACGCCGGCAAGGACAGCTATCAAACCAAGGCAGTCCTGCTGAAATAATTATTCCACCCTGAATAGATAAAAGCCCGGCTTCCTCGCCGGGCTTTTTTATTAGCCGAATTTTGCCAGCTTCAAAGAGGCTGGATTCCTCATAAACGCTGCCAGGCTCCTGGCTCTGGCTCATGCGTCACTGAATGATGCCTAAAGATCATCGCATTGCAGGATGGGGATGTGCCTTGGTTAATCCCGGGTTACGCTCAGATTGAAGGCAGGGAAGAACGCTTGGAAGCCAAACAATTTGAGGCAAAGTTTTCTCAAATGTCGAGGGAACATTTATGGTTTGTTTTTGCGGGCGAAAATATAAATAACTTGACTTTATTTCTTGGAAATTGAAAATGGTTTTTGTTTGATAAACTCAAAAACACTTTACTGAACAAATACAAGGCCCGCGTCCGCCGAGATATAATCTGGCAGAGCTTTGGGGGGATTTGTTCTGCTGATGAAACCAGCGGTCGCGAAGGAGGAAATGATGCCTCGTTTACTGAGAGTATGCCTGTGTTTTATTTTGCTGGCAGGGCTGTTTTCATGTGATAAACGGATGCCCACCCAGCCACAGCTTGGAGGTGGAGCGCTGCGTTTTTCCGAGGAAATACTGCCTCTGGAAAATGAAGACTACATCTATCGCCAAAGTGTGGAAGCGGGTTTGGAGCTTGAGGAAGGTTTGCTTTTTTCTTGGAAGGTGGAAACTTTAAGCGGGGAAACGCCTTCGGGCTGGTTTGCCAATCCCGATGGTTGGCTGTGGTTCAGAGCTGCGGAGGGTGATTCAAACCTTCCGCTTTCCCAGCCTGGAGCACACAGAACGCTTTGGACGAGCCGCTCCAAGCTGGATTTTGATTTTTATTCCCTTGAGGGGAAGCTGCGGGATTTGATTGTGAAAGTTGAATTGCGGGTGAAAAAAGCGGATGGAACAACAAGCGATTACCAATGTGGTTTCAAGAGTGAGCGCCTGCTTTCCAGCCGGCTTGAGACGGATTTTATAGAGGGCTCGGTTACGGGGGCAGGGCTGGAATTCAGGCTGAGCGAAATTGTGCAAAATATCTATGTGGAAGGGCTTTATGCCAGCCATTTCATGTACCGGCTGAACATTTTGAACCACCGTCTGGAAGTGATTTCGGAAGGTGAATGGCACAGCTCTTTGGAGCTGCGTGACCCGCGCGTGGTGAAGCTGGGCTTGAACACTGAGCCCGCGCTATCTCCAAACGCGATGGGGCAATACACCCAGTTTGAATCTTTTGTGGTGAGCCGCCAAGGCTTGGAAGAAGCCAATCCGAAAAGCATTTATTTCCGAGTTCGGGACGGTTTTCAGCCCCAGGCTTTAATCTATGGCCAAACCCTGGTGGCATTGGGACAAAACCATTACTCCATCGACAACACCCTCCATAAACCTGAATTCTATAACTTAATCCCACAAAACGGAAATCGCTTTAACAGATTGCTTTGGGAAAATGAGACGGGATGGGAAGCGATTCACTCTCCAGATTTGAAGCTGCATCTGCAATGGGGATTTTCGGGACAATTTGGCGGAACATTTCCTGGTGGCGAACTTGATGTTACCAATAACCCGTTTGACCATGAATTAAATCTGTGTGTGGACGCAAATACAGGCACCTCGTATTACAGCCAGGTGGATTATTTTTATTTGCGCTTCAACGGAGCCCCGTTTCCCACACAGCCCCACTTTGTGAATCCAATCCAGGTGACACACGCTGGCAAAACCTGGCTGCGCGTAAAGAATCTTGACCACAATGCGCAAAGCCACATCTTCAGTGGTTTGAGCCCTGGAGATTATCAATTTGAAGTTTGCGTGGTGGACGCGCAGGGCACCGTGAGCGAAGCCGCCACCACCACAATCAGCCTGAAGCCGAAGGTGCCATTTGCCAATCGCAGCGGCATTTTGATTGTGGACGACAGCCGTGGAGACCTATCTTTATCTCCTGAGGAATATGTAAACAACTTTTACAACACGGTAATACCCACCCAATGGGGCGCTGTACAAAGATATGAAATCGATCCTTATGGAGCATCCCGGAACATTTCCTCCGTTTTGCTTCAGCAGTTCAAGGCCGTTGTCTGGCATTCGGATAACTCGATGTACGCGCCAAATCTTTATTACAGCATGGATGCCCTGGAGATTTATCTGGATATGGAAGGCGCGCTCCTGATTAGCTCCACTTATAAATTGGCTTCATATCTTCAAACTATTTGCGATTATTATCCCTCTTATGCCGCCAGTCGGTTTGGACTTGACGGAAGCCAGGATTTTGGGGTTTTGCCCACAACCAAACATTATTTCATCCGCTCGGAAGCTCCACAGAATCAGGGAAATATGAACCTGATGATAGACAACGCTTTCAATTCAAGTGTTCGGTTGCGTCAGGGCTTGTGTGGGATAAGCTGGTTTAATCACAAATCAAGCTGGCCATATTACCATCGTTTTGGCTGCAAGCCGGTGGATCATCCTATTTATCCTCCCAGCCAGGAAGAATATGACCTGTATTCCAATAAATATGTGGGCTATCAGCATGAGCGGATCTTTGTGTTTGGCGTCCCGCTTTCATATCTGGAACCGGATGATGTGGCACCGGCTGTGACAATCATCCTGAATCGTTTGCTGGAACCGGCCACAACAAGTTGGAGGAAAAAATGAAACGGCTTTTTTTGATTTTAGTGGCATTTAGTTTTGCCATTCTGGGAGCGCTGAGCCTGAAACCGGAAGCTCCGGATAAAGCTTTGCACCAAGTGGCGCACGAAGCCAGCAGCCTGGAGCTGTGGGTGAGCAATTATGGCACATGTCATAATCTTCGTTATCCGAGATATTCACCTGATAATCTGATGTATGCGGGTGGCATCTGGATTGGTGGGAAAATCCCGCGGCGCGATGAAGAAGGACGCAGACTTTTTTGGCTGCACCCAGACCCATATATTGACGACAGTATAACCCACGAAGGCGCCCCGGATTGGAACGCGGAACTGAAACCCGTTATCGACAGCCTCACCAGCGTTGGTATTGAAGGAGATTTAGCCCTTTTTGAACTGCTTCCCACATACAATCCCAGAGCGACTTCCAACCCTCGTTACACCCAGTATTATTTGCAAGACACGGTTTTACAAAGTTTTCTGGGATTTCCTTCGCCGCGGGGATTTGTTTGGCCGGACCCTCTGGATAATTATTGCTTCAGCAGCCCGCAGCCTGTGGCGCACGACAGTCCGGGTTTTGAAACACTCACGGGATTTTTCTACGATTTTTGTCCTTTGGGATCACCGGGAAAAAGAACTATGGGACCGCACGTCGGCTTTGCGCATCACTATCCACTGGGGTTGGGCATCAAGAGGGAATCATTTGCCTGGAACCTCCAAAATCACGATAGCTTTGTGATTTTCCGCATCACGATCTACAACATGAACGAGCTAGACGAGATTCAAGACCTTGCCTTTGGTGAATATGTGGACGCGGATATTTATCCAGCTGGGTGGGAAAATCCCCAAGCAACACAAGACGACATTAGCGGCTATGATCTTGTGGGCGAATATGCCTACAGCCGGGATTATAATGGAGACCTTGGTTTGAGCCCATTCTGGGTTGGAAATAAAATCATTTGTTACGATTTTGAGGGCCAGCGTGCGGCTTGGGCTTGGGATTTAGGATTTAGCCCCAATGATAATGAACCCAGAGCTCTGGCTCAAACCAACAGGCAAACTGCCAACGAAAAATATTGGCTGATGACGGGGCGCAACCCCAGACCCAATACGCTTTTCCCCCTCAGAAGCCAGGATGCGAACATCCCGGTGCAGGAACAGCCTTATAACTGTGACACCCGTTTTTTAAATGTCATCCACGGCAGCCAGCCCAGCGCCCAAAATCCAGATCCAGTGGGCAGACTGAACCTGGCTCCGGGAGACAGCCTCACCTATTACAGCGTCTATTTTGTGGGAGAGGGGCGCCAGGAGATGCGCGAAATCGCCCAACGCATCGACAATTTCATTGCGTCGGGAATGGAAATTGACCCCAACAGCGGCTTAAGCTGCATTCCATATTTGAAAGAACTTGAATTTGTGGACAATCAAGCCGCCAGGCTGCAATGGCATTCCTACACGGATCCCGACCATTTCGAAGTGCAATACAAAACCTATGAAGACAGTGCCGCGCAATGGATTAGCACCCAAGTTCCGGGAAATAGCCGCAGCCTGTGGCTTTGGGATTTGGATCCCGACACCTGGTATGAATTCAGGGTGGCAGCGGTTTACCAGCCCGGTCCCGAGGAAGTATATCTGAAAAGCAATACCAGAATGACCAAAATGAACTTGCCCTCAGAATTTGAACCAGAAACACCGCCGCTGACCCTCAGCCTGGAAAACTTTCCCAATCCTTTTTCCCACAAAACCGTGATAAAATTCGATATCAACACCGCCGGCCCGGTTAAACTGAGGATTTTTAACGCCAAAGGTCAGCTTACGCGGGAATTGCACAATGACACGAGCGAGCCGGGAACTTTTTCCAAAATTTGGGACGGCAGAGATGATCGTGGTTCCTTATGCGCGCCAGGCATATATTTTCTCGGCTTGGATTGCGCGGGCACAAAGCTTGTGAAGAAGGTTTTGCTGCTGCGTAACTGAGCTAAAGATATCCAAACAAAAAACAAAAAGAGCCATCACGCCTGTGAGGCGATTTGAAGAGTTCTTTTGTGATCTTAAAGCCGTTAATTTTTTTCCGGCTCAGGAGGTCGCGGGTGAAATCTCAACCCAAAATTCACGAATTCGCAAGAAAAGGTTTGACAGAAATTATCCCAAGTAAATAAATGTTTTTACGAACACAAGGGAGATACAAATGAGCTCATTAACGGTGCTGGGATGTATGTGGGGCGATGAGGGAAAGGCTAAAATTGTGGATTTTTTGGGCGCGAACGCGGATGTGGTTGCCCGTTTTCAGGGCGGTGCCAACGCCGGGCACACCATTGTTTTACAGGGAAAAAAGTATGTTTTCCACACCGTGCCCTCAGGCATCCTCTACCCCAAAACCAAATGTGTGATCGGGGCTGGAACCGTGATTGACCCCTTCGGCTTGAAGGAGGAAATGCGCTCGCTGATGGAGCAGGGCATAGATTTTTCGGACAGGCTTTTCGTGGATGAACGCGCGGGTTTGGTTTTGCCTCTGCACAAAAAATTGGACGGTCTGAAAGAGGAAAAACGTGGCGCGGGAAAAATCGGCACCACGGGCAAGGGAATTGGCCCCGCTTATGCCGATCAGGCTTCACGTAATGGCCTGCGTTTTGGTGATTTGCGTCATCCGGAATGGCTGCGAGAACGGTTGACGGCTCTTTATGACAGCCACGACCTGAACTGGGAAGACCCGGAGGCGGAACTTTCCGCCCTGCAGGAGGTTTGGGAATTTTTAAAACCCTTTGCCGCCCAGGCAGATCTGTTGGTGCGCCAATGGTATTTGGAAGGCGAAAAAATCCTGTTTGAGGGAGCGCAGGGAACGCTATTGGATCTCAGTTTCGGCACCTATCCTTTTGTTACATCGTCAAATACATTGTCCGGCGCCACCAGTGTGGGCATCGGTTTTCCACCCCGCTGGCTGGATAAAACCCTGGGCATCTACAAAGCTTACGTCACGCGTGTGGGAGAAGGTCCGTTTCCCACCGAAATTTTCGACCCAACCGCGGAGGCTATCCGCAAGGCGGGCAATGAATTTGGAGCCACCACGGGCAGACCGCGACGCATCGGCTGGTTCGATGCCGTGGCAGCCCGCTACACCGCTTCCCTGAACGGCTTGGCTGCCATCGCGGTCACGCTTTTGGACGTTCTGAGCGGGATGGAAGAGCTGAAAATCTGCACCGCTTATTGGCTGGATGGGCAAAAGCTGCCCGGATACGCTTTTCACCATTTGGATCTGGCGCGCGTGGAACCGGAGTATCTCACGCTGCCGGGTTGGGATGAGGATTTGGGCGAATTTCGCAAACTGGAAGACCTGCCGCCCCAGGCGCAAGACTATCTGGAAGCGATTCAAGACCTGGTGGAAGTACCCATCGAGGTGGTTTCCGTGGGCAAGGATCGCGAACAAACCATAACCGTTAAATAATTTTTGAGAGGTTTGCCATGCGTAAACACATTATTTTGATACTGCTGGCGCTTTTGGCGCTGGGGCTGCACGCCCAGAACAGGGACAGCCTGGAAATCGAGCTGCCCCAACCCCAATATATGAATCCTTTTTTTGATAGCTTCACACGCAACTATATATCCACCAGCGCGATGGGGCGCGGTTCCACAGGTATCGCGCTGCCCGGTGGGGTAGACAATGTTTTAATCAACCCCGCCAGCTATGACCCCGATAAACCCACGCTGCATCTGGAAATGCTTGCTAAAGTGCCGGTGGATGTGAACACCCATGCCATCGCGGATACCGCTGTCTATTATAAGCTTTCCCCGCAAACGATGTCTTCACCGGTGCCCCTGGGAATTGTTGGAGGTGGCGGAAAGATTGGCAACCACTTCACTTACGGCCTGCTGTATAGCCTGCCCAAAACTGTGAAGGTGGACTATTTTGGGGTGGAAATCAATATGGGCGCCGGGCTCATCATGCGCTATCCCAGCTATTTTTTGAACCAATTCACCGCGAACGCCGCCTGGCATATGGACAATTTTCACTTGGGGCTGAATCTGCACAATCAAATCCACTATTTGAACGACGTCACCATTTTGCGCACTTTTGCCAGTATTCGGGATTATAAGTATTTGCTGCGACCTCAATTAGGTTTCCTTTATACGGGTGAAACCGTGAACGCGGGTTTGACCGCGACGCCGCCGCAAAATTTTGATTGGGATCTGACCTTCGCTCAATATGACAGCGTTTTACCCCTGCAGATGGGACTGGGCGTGGCTTATCACAAGGATGGAACCAACCTTACCGCCGAACTTGATTTTGAACAAAACAGCGCCATCAGCGCGGATTTCAAGGACCGCCACAGCATCCATCTGGGCGCGGAAAAAACCATCCGTCGCTACACCTACCGTGCGGGCTATATCTACAATCCCCAGGTTTGGGATGGCAATTTCAGGCTTCCCGACGCGCAGGGCTATGCCTCCGCGGATACAGTTTCCATCTGGTGGGACGCGGTGATGCCCATCGGCCACATTGGCAAAAATAGCCAACACATTATCACGCTGGGCGGAACCTGGAGCCATCCGGATGTGCGCGTGAACCTTGCCGGCATGATTGATGTGGCAGGCAAGGCGCCCGTCGCGCAGGTCAACCTCTCTGTGGATCTATATTTCAGCGCCTTCAACCGCAAAGAGTTCCTCTATTTCGACTGATGCCAAAAGTACAGATTCGTCGGGTTGAAAACTATGAGCTGCCCCTTTTGGAGGCGGCTGTTGACGATTTTCTGAGTCATGTCCCCCGCCAGCGCCTGAAACGCAGCAAAAGGGTGTTGTTAAAGCCAAACCTGTTGGGCAATTTCCCGCCCGAAAGAGCTGTGACCACCCATCCTGTTGTGATGGAGGCTTTGGTCCGCCATTTTTTGGATTTGGGCAAGGAAGTGTGGATTGGAGACAGCCCCGGCGGCACGGCAAACGTTGAAAGAGTGTGGGAAACAAGCGGTTTGGCAAGCCTGGCGGAGCGATATCCTGTTAAACTGGTAAATCTCTCCACCGCCGGATTCCGGGAACTGGAATATGGTGAATTTTCGGTGAAAATATCGGAAGTTTTTTGGAAATGCGGCATCGTGGTGAACGTTGCCAAATATAAAACTCACGGTTTGGTGGGCTACACCGGAGCGCTGAAAAACCTCTATGGCCTGGTGCCGGGCTTGGCAAAATCGAACTATCACAGTCTTTACCCAAATTCGCTGGATTTTTCCAGATTACTGCTGGCGCTCTACGCTCTGGTGCGTTCGCGGCTCAGCTACAACATCATCGATGGCATCCAGGGTATGGATGGTCTGGGTCCCTCCGGTGGTCGCACCCGCAGTTTTGGCCTTCTTTTTGGTTCACGTTCGGTTTCCGCTCTGGATTATGTCGCAGCGAAAATGATGGGTTTTGCGCCCGGCGACGTTCCCTACCTGGAAGAAGCCCTGCGCATGGATGGAATTTTGCCCTCCCGCATCGAGGTTCCAACCAGTTTCCGGGGCTACGTCATCCCGGATGCCGATCTCAGGGCGGTGAAATTCAGCAACCGCTTTCTGCGCAAGGTGCCCCGATCCGCAAGACACCTGATGGAGCGCCTTTATTACAAGCGTCCCATCATCAGCAACCGCTGCCTAAAATGCGGAATCTGCGTGCAAAGCTGTCCTGTGCAGGTGATTTCCCCACCGGATAAATTCAACTTTCCCGAGATTGACCCCAAAGCCTGCATCCGCTGTCTTTGCTGCCACGAAATGTGTCCCCACGACGCCATTGATATCCATAAAAGCCTGTTGGTTAAAATTATAGAACGATGAAAACACAAAAGCCAAAAAACAAAATCCTCATCAATATCGTTTATCTGTTGCTCTTTCTGCTCGTTATAAGCTGGATCTTGGTTTGGGGCAATAACAGCTATTTAAAAAAATGGCAGTTGAGCCAAAAAAACAAAACCAAGGAAACGGAACATAATTTGTTAAGCGCTCAAAACGACAGCCTCAAACAGGAAATCCATCGGCTGCGCACCGATCCGGAAGAGCGAAAGCTTTATCTGAAGGAACGTACCGGTATTTATGAGAAGGACGAAACGGTTTATATTTTTAAGCCCGCTCAGGAAGACAGCCTGAAAAAAACCAAAAAAGGAAAATGAACTCCGACAACGAAAACCCGCCTGCTCCAAGCGAAAAAAAACCACAACCCTCCACATTTGGCTGGCGGCGAAAAAAACACCTGCGTGAGATGTTGGCGCTGCTTTTGGAATCCGACCCAAACCAACGCCAATACCTGATTAACATGATTCTCACCCTGGACACCCAGAATTGCGGGCGTGAACCAACTTTGCGTGGTCTGCGGGTTTTAACCGCCACCATTTTGGAGCAATTAGTTCCACTTTTACGCGCCAGGGTTGGCAGCGGACGGGGCGAAATGCTGGAGTTTTTCAAATATTTGGACCACTTTCCCCTCAATCCAGAGCAGGAAATGCGCGCCGCACTGAAATTGGTTTACAAGGAAGACCCCAGCGAAGAGCAGCGGGAACTGTTTTTGCGGCTGGAACTTTTTTGGCTGTTGACCATAATGGGCGATTTGGACAGCGCCCGCCACCTGCGCAAGGAACTGGAAAACCAGGTATCCCTGCAGCGGCCAAGGCTTTACGCCACCTATATGATTTCTGTGGCCCGCATTTTACAGCACCGGGAACGCCATCTCAGTTTCAGCTCCCTGTGGATGAATTTGGTTTGCGAAATGTATCGTTTGGATGGTCCGGAAACCGCGCTGTATATGATTTTGAGATGGATAAGGATGCTGAATTGGGGACGCGACACCGCCCTGCGCAAAATGGTGTTGCATAAATTTGGCGCCAAGCTTCGCGACCGGAGAGACCTGCTTTCCGCCACCCTGCTTCACGAGCTTTTCATGCAGGAAAATCGCGACGCCAGCCCCGCGGAAAAGATGCAGTATGTAATGCAGTTGCGGCGTCATCCCTCTTCCCTGCTTTCCGCGCAGCAACTGCAATACCTCCACTTTTTTGCCGGAAACTACCTCTCTGCCGTGAAAGCCAGCTTTCGCCAATCCATCCGTGAATTCAAGCATTCAAACTATTACCTCCACAAAAGCTGGGCCTGGCTGAGCAATCTTTCCGATTTTCTGGGTAAAAACCTGGATGTGAACCAATATTCCCGCGCGATGAGTTTTTTGCAGCAAAACGCGGTGGATTTGGGGCGCCAGATAAGCCTGCAAAACAACGCCTATGTGGAAACCCTGCATGAAAACTATGAAACAATCAAATCCCTGCTGAAACAGGTGGAGGAACTCTCCATTACAGACAAACTCACCGGCCTGAAAAACCGGCGCTATATGGCTTCTGGATTGGATCACGCCTTCCAACTCGCCATCAGGCAAAGGGTCCCAGTCTGTCTGGCAATCCTGGATATCGACCACTTCAAGCGCGTCAACGAACAATTTGGCCACCTGGCTGGAGATTATGTTCTTAAACGCCTGTCCCGCCTGCTGTTGGGCTTTTTCCGCAAAAGTGATATCGTGATCCGCTGGGGTGGTGAGGAATTTCTCATCATCCTCTTTGATGTGAACGAAGAAAGAATGGCAGTTAAAATGGAAAATTTGGGCCTAAAAATTCGCGAAAGCGTTTTCAAATGGAAAGATACCCCCATCAGCGTGACCGTGAGCATTGGCTGGACTTCGGTGAAACTTGCCGACCTGCATCAGGATTCCTTGGAACCCTATTTCCAGCGTGTGGACGACGCGCTTTTCGAAGCCAAGGATGCCGGACGGGATTTGGTTCTGCGCGCCAAAGACGCGGAACCCGATTCCTAAATCAACACCTGCTTCCCAGAAAAAACCAACCTGTAGGCTGAAAATGACTTGAGAGATATATTGCAAAAAAAAGGCGGAACGTCTTGCGCGTACCGCCCTGATATTTCATAAAACGCTTTGTTTATTTCAGTTTTAGAACCTTTTTGACGCTGGATTCTGTCCCCTGACTGGCACGGATGAAGTAAATCCCTGAGGGTTGGTCACTTCCATCCCAAACAATCTCGCGTCCATCGGAACTTTCAAAGCTATGTAAAAGTTGTCCCTTCAGATTGTAAACCGAGACCGTGAGCGGCGCGCTGGAAGCTGCACCAGTTTTTATATTCAGTCTGTCTGTGAAGGGAGAGGGATAGGCTTCGATGGCAAGCCTGGCAGGCGGAAGCGTGTTATCGTCGTTTGCCACTTCAAAGCTTTCCCAGCCATATTCATGTTTTTCGTCCAGTTCAAAGTCGTCCATTCCGTCGAGAAAGATTTTCCCAATGACGAGATTGTTTTGACCATCACTGTCATAAAAATAGTCATCAGTATAGCTGGAGAGCCAGTTCGTGCCGTGGTAAAAGTCTTCATTCACCCATTCAAGGCGCAATTGTGTGTCGTATTCACACTCTATGATGCCCGCGTATAGCCACATATTTTCATCCCAAAAATCATGCGTGACAACACTTTTCATACCGGGAAATTCGTAAGAATCGAGCAACAGCATGAGATGAAACATATCAGCGATATATTCAATCAGATCCGCGCCGGTATGGCTGTCCTGAGGGTGATATTGGGTAAAGGTTCTGGAGTTGTTCTCCCAGTTCAAAGAGTCATCGGATGCGAAGATATTTTCCTGAATAATGCGGCCGAAACTGTCGAATTCATATTCGGCGCGATAGTATTCATCATCGTCATAGGGATTCCACTGATATGCCGTAAAGCTGGTTCCGGAGCCATAAACCATATCATACCTAAAAATCGGAGTCCACACCTGATCCCATTCGTCAAACACCTTCATCGTTGCTTTCAGCAGACGGTTTTGGCTGTCGTATTCATAGCTGGCCTTGCCATAGTCGAAAATATCACCCATAAATTCCATGGAAATAAGTTGTTCAACAACCCTGCCATTAACATTGTAGCTGTATTGCACAAGCGATTTATAGGGTGACCATTCGACTTCATCCCAATCTTGAACGACTACCTTATCCAGCTTGGTAGAATTATTGGCGATATAATAGTATTCCATCCTGATATCGGGAAACCAGTCGTTATTTTCATAGGTGTAGCTTGTATAATCCGTCAGCTTCCACTGCAGTAAACGCAGAGGATTTTGGGCTGGTCTGTTGGTTTTATGGCCGGGAAAGCCAAAAGCCATCAGCATGATGGGAAACAAAATAAGCAAAACAATCAAGCATCTTTTCATGTTCTTCTCCTTTTTTGAAGTGGATATGAATCCCATACCTGAACCGGCGACGCCAATACCCGCTATTCACAAAAACGCCTCGCCGCTTTCGGGATTTATTTATACACTCTTCAACTAAGTTTTTAAGTTCTCTTTTTTTTGTCAAGGAAAAACTGGTTTGGCATTCCCCCATTTTTTAAACCAGCCTTATTTTCATTTGCCAAGGATCGGTCAAATCAGGTCTATATGGAGATGTATTATAGTGTGTAGTTCGCTGCAGGCAGATTTTCAGTACCTGGCAAAG